>JBIOXT010000001.1:0-2544 GCA_044869795.1 bacterium
AAGCGTCATCCTGGCCATTGTGGTGGCAGAGAACGAAAGCGTTCCGGCCGTTACAATGGTCGCCCTGCCGCCGCGTTAAGGCCCGAATCCATTCGTCCCCCCAATTTCTCCCGTCGCCTGGCGCAGACCGCCAGCGGGCTGTGAAAATCCTTGAAGGAGGGGACAGTCCCCTCCTTCTTTCTTCCTGCGCGGATTTGGGTGCCAGACCCCTCAATCCGACTTGCTCTGGGATTTAGGTGCCAGACCCCCAAATCCGGATGGGCACTCCGGGTCTTAGGATAGACTTTAGGTTGGAACGACCTTAGCGCGGGCGGCCTCCCTCGCCCGTAGCTCCGACCGGCGGATCTTGCCGGTGGTGGTCATGGGCAGCTCATCGAGAAACTCGACGCTGCGGGGATAGGCGTAGGCAGCCAGGCGCGTCTTGACGTGCTCTTGAATCTGCGCCGCCAGCTGCGGGGATGGCGAGTAGCCCGCGCGCAGTTTCACGAAGGCCTTAACGATCTGCCCGCGCACCGCATCCGGCACGCCCACGGCGGCCGCCTCGGCGACCGCAGGATAGGTAAGCAGGGCGCTCTCCACTTCTGCCGGCCCAATCCGGTAACCGGCGCTGTTGATCACGTCGTCCGTCCGGCCCTCAAAGTAGAAGTAGCCGTCTTCATCGCGGTGGGCCATGTCCCCGGTCAGGAGCCAGCCCCCGCGGTACTTGGCCCGCGTGTCGTCTGGATTCTCCCAGTACTCCAGAAATACGACGGGATCGCCGGCACCCCGTACTGCAATCTCTCCGAGCACCCCCGGTCCGGCAGGCTGGCCGTCCGCGTCTAGGACGGCGACCGTGTGGCCGGGAAAGGGCCGTCCCAGCGACCCCGGCCGCACCGGAAAGAGCCGCGAACAGTTCCCACAGACCAGGTTGGCCTCGGTCTGGCCGTAGATCTCATGCACCGGGACACCCGGGAGCTCGCGGTCGCGCCATTCCAGGATCACGGGGTTGACGGGTTCGCCGCCGCTCATGATCGCCCGCAGCCGCAGACCGAATTGCGAGGGATGCGCAAGTTGCATCGCCATCTTCAACGCCGTGGGCGGAAGGAACGTGTGGGTGACGCCGTGGCGAGCCATCAGATGAAACGCGCGCTGTGGATCGAACTTTGCCGTCTCCAGGGCGAGGACTGGACCGCCATAGCGCAGCGCCGGAAAGAGCAGGTCGTACGATCCGCCGATCCACGCCCAGTCCGCCGGCGTCCAGTACACCTCCCCGCCTTGTGGAACGAAGTCGAAGAACAGCTGGAAGGACGGGAGGTGACCGAGGAGGATGCGCTGTCCATGCAGCGCTCCCTTGGGCGGACCGGTCGTCCCCGACGTATAGATAATGAGCGCAGGGTCGTCGGGCGAGGTGGCACGCGGCGCGAACGCCGGCGACGCGCGATCGAGGACGTCGTCCCACCTCAAGTACCGGCGGGCTCCGGTCTGGCTCCGCGGCGGCAGGCCGCCGACGCGCTCGGGGGCGACCACGATCACTGCATGCAGATCGGGCAGCCGGTCGCCCACCTCCACCAGGCGCGGAACCACCATGCCATCGGCGATCGCCACCACGCATCGACTGTTCGCCAGACGGTAGGCGAGCGCGTCCGGTCCGAACATCCGCGTGAGCGGCACGGCGACCGCGCCCAGCTTGTAAATCGCGATGTGGGCGGCGGCGGTTTCCACCCGCTGGTGCAGGATGACCGCCACCCGGTCTAATCGCCCAACCCCGAGAGCCAGCAGGGCGTTGGCCAAACGGTTGGAGAGGTCTCTGAGCGCGCCGTATGTGCAGCGTCCCGCGATATCGTCCTCCGTCTCGAACACGATCGCGGGCCGGTCGGGGTCGGGCACCGCCCAGCGGTCGCACACATCGATACCGATGTTATAGCGAGACGGCACCTGCCAGCGGAACGCGGCAGAGGATTCGGCGTACGGACGGCCTTCAAAATCGCGGAGATGGATCACGGCTCTCAGTCACCTGCCTGGCCAGCACGACCACGCTTGCGGCGACGCCGGTCAGCACGATCCAGATGAGAAAGCGCGATGCAGTGGAGAGCAGCGCGATCGTCCCGCTCGACAACCCAGTCAGCGCCAGCCCGACCACCGGCAGCACAGGCGCGCCGCAACCGGCCACGCTGCAGGGCATGGTGGTGAACCCCAGCGTGCTCAACAGCGTGCCCACCACCCCACCGCGCGACACCCGCCTCCCACTCTTCAAAGGGGTCTGACCCCTTTGAAAAGTGGGAGCAACGTCCGGGCGCTCAAGTTGTGCGCGGCGCTCTAGCCACAGGGTGAAGTAGGCGCCGAAGAGCACACCCATGAGAACCCAGCGCGCCAGATCAGCGACGGTGACGGTAAACCCCCACTCCGCCGCATCATACTCCCCGGAGGCGACGAACCACAGCACCGCCACATTCCAGAGGAAGTCGATCTTGCGGCCTGCGGTCGCCTCGCCGGATGCGAGCCAGGACGGGAGATTGTGCAGCCACGGATTAATGGAGAAATAGTCGTAGGGTTTGCGGGCCACCG
>JBIOXT010000002.1:0-3592 GCA_044869795.1 bacterium
AACAAGAGACTCGATTCCCGCTCGATCGCCAGCATGAGAGAGTGGACGTCGCCGGCGTCGACGACCCGCAGCAGCCGGACGAGATCGTTCATCGCCGCCGCGCGCACCGACGCATCGGATAGTTCGAGGCCGCCGTCGGTCGCGGCCGGCGGGACGCTCTCGCGGACGGGCCAGGTGGCGGTTTCCAGGGTCGCCATCTCGACGGCTTCGCGCACCGACTCGACCCTCATCAGCGGTGGCGTGCTCTCCAGCAGCCGGCGCACGCGCATCACATCCGGCCGCAGGGCCAGCGCAAGGCTTTGCGCCACGCCGCGCTCGGGAGATCCCAGCGCCAGCGCTTCGGCGAGGGCTCCGCGCAGCACGTCGTCATCCATGACCCGCAGCATCTCCGCCGCCAGGGCGTGCTCCCCCGACCGTGCGACGGTCAGGGCGCGCAGCCGGGGCCCCAGCGGCGGCGCCGCTCGGGCCATCGTCCACGCCAGATTCTCGTACATCGCGGCACGGGAGGTTGGGAGAGCGCCGGCGATGATGAGGTCGACCGCGCCCAACGCATCAAAGACGGCCTCGGGGGGCGCCGTGGGCTCCCGCGACTCGACGCGCCGGACGATCGCTTCAAAGAACTGCCGCGCCTGCTCGGGCCGCAGGAGCAGGTTCCGTAATTCCTCGCGGTTTTCCGGCAGCACATTCTGACGGGCCAGGACGGCCTCCAGGACCTCGTCCTCGATGATCGGCAGACCCTCATCCAGCACGATCATCTCGTGCAGCGCGATGTGCTGGACGCCGCGCTTCCACAGCATCTGCCCGATCCCACCGAGGCGCCGGACCGCGGAGCGCGGCGTGAGCAGCGCTTCCATTAAGTAGCGGACTTCCTCGGCCACCAGCCCGTCGAGGAGCGATACCCGGCGTACCTGCCGCGCGTAGAGCGCATAGACCAGCGGCGTGGTCAGGTCATCACGTCGGGGAGACGTCTCGAAGTCGAGCGTGAAGGAGGTGCGGGCCAGCTCCACCGTGAGCGTGCCGTGGGCATCGAAGTACGTCTGGCTCAACGGGAGAAAGAGATCGATGGCCTGTGACGTAAACGGGTGCTGGACCGTGTACAGGCGCGCGTCCTGCAGCGTGGCGGACAGGCGCTTCAACACCCGCGCGGCCAGATCGGCCTGGGTGATCTCGCTGCCAGGGACCACGCTCTGCCGGTCGGTCGCGATCGCGGATGCTCCTTCAGACGACACAGCCTGTCTTATCGTGTCAAATGCCCACCGTGCCTGGCCATAGGCCATTCGTCCCGGGCGGGAACTTCCTGCACCCTGCAGAAGCCGACGGCCATGGCGAAGTGGGCGCGCGTGATCCTGATGGTGCTGGGGGCCGCCGTCCTCATCGTGTTCGTCGTGGCGACAGATGTCCGTCAGGGGCTCGAGAACCTGGCCCGCGCCGACTTCGGCCGCATCGCCGCCGCGGCCGCGCTCGTCCTCGCCAACGTCGCGGTGAAGACGATCCGCTGGCGGCGCATGGTGGACCATTTCGCGGCGATCCGGCTGCGCTGGCTGCAGGCGGCCGCCGGGGTGCTGGCCGGGGTCGCCGCGGGCAGCGTGAGTCCTGCGCGCGGCATCGAGTTCGCCCGGCCGCTGCTGCTGCGCAGCAGTCACGCCGTCGGTCTGACAGGATCGGCCGTCGCGGTGTTGGTGGAACGTCTGACCGACGGGATCGCGCTGGCCGCCGTCTGCGGCATTTCGCTGCTCCTGCTTCCCGTCAGCGAGCGCATCCTAGTGTGGTTCGTTGCGCTGACCGCGGCCGTGATGCTTGTGACCGGCGCCGTTGTCCTGCTCCTGCCCGACCGGATGGCTCTGGCGGCCGGTCGAATGCTGGCACGGTTGCCACTCGCTGCGCATCGTCGTGACCGGCTGGCCGCCGTCGTCGGGCGGCTCGCCAGACGGCTGCTGGTCTGGCGGCACGGCCGGCAGCTGACAGCGCTGCTCGTCCTGGCGCTGCTTGCCGCGATGCTGGAGGCGGTCCGCGTTGCGACGGTCTTCGCCGCGATGGGGGTCACCCTGACCGTGCCGGAGGCCATGTTCGCGTTCGGCGCGGCGAACCTGGTGGCGATTGCGACGTTCATCCCGGGCGGGATTGGTGTGACGGAGGCATCGCTGGCCGGCATTGTCGGTCTGCTGGTGCCCGCCGCGGTCGCGCGTCCGGCGGTCGCCGCCGCCGCGCTGGTGGACCGCGTCCTGTCCTACTATCTGCCCGTGGCGATCGGTGGAGTGATTCTGCTGCTGGCGCCCCTGGCCTCGGCGCGGGCAACGAGGAAAGATCGTGAAGGAACCGGAACCACTTAGAGATGCAGGAGCGCCACTCGCTCGTCGAGCCGCTGGCCGTGGGCCAGACGATCGAAGTCGAACAGGCTGACGATCCCCGCATGGGGCTGTACGAAAGCTCAGTCGTCGCGCTCACGCCCGAGAGTGTCACGATTGCGCTCCCGGTGCGGCGCGGAGAGCCCCTGGCGCTGCCCCGGGGAGCGACCATCCGCATCGGATATCAGGGGCAGGTGTCTAAGTACGCGTTTGAGACGGTCGTGCGGGAGGTTGGGGCCGAGGCGCTGATCGTTGACATGCCGGGCAGCGTGGACATTGCCGCGCGGCGGGCCGATCGGGTGTCGCTCAATGGGCTGCCGGTGTCGGTGACGCGGATCGAGCATGGCGGCGACGAGCTCCCGGGTGTCGGGATTGACGTGAGCGCCTGGGGGATGCGCGTGGCGCTGCCCACACCCCTCGCCCAATGGGAACGCGTCCGGGCGGTGGTGACCCTGCCCGATGGCCCGCTCGCCGTCGACGCGCAGGTCGTCAGGATCGAGACGCTGGGCCCCAGCGAGGTCGCGCACGGACTCTACTATCCACACTTGAAGTCGGAAGAACTCATGCGTCTGCGGCTGCTCGGAGGGTAACATGCGCGGAAATCCGCTGCTGCTCGTCCTGCTCTTCGCCGGACTCTTCGGACTCTCGGTGCTGATCGGCTATGTCGGCGGCCAGGCGTTCCTGTCGCCGTCGTCGCCCCAGGTGGCGCGGCCCGCTCGACCGAGCCCGCCGCCGCCGACGACGCCGTCAGGACCGCCGCAGCCGCCGATTTCGCTGCCGCCGACGGGACCGCGCACACCTGAGCCGGCGCCCCCGGCACCGCCACCTCCTCCGGCGCCCGCACCCATCCCGGCTCCGGCACCACCCGCTCCCGCACCCGCGCCGGCGCCCATACCCGCGCCGGCCCCGGCTGGCCCGGTTGTCACGTACCGGGTGCAGGTCGGGGCGTTCCTGCGGCGCGAAAATGCCGAAGCCCGCGCGGCGCAGCTGCAGAAGGACGGGTTCGACGCGTACATCAATCAGTCGGGCGGGCTGTACAAAGTCCAGGTGGGAGCGTTCAGCGACCGCGAGAACGCCGAAAAGCTCGCCGACCAGCTGCGCGCGCTGGGCTATGAAGTGCTCATTACAACGACGAAGTGACGTTGGTAGTTAGGGAGGCAAGGCCGATGGTCAAATTGGTGGCGCTCTACAGACGACCCGACGACCCGGCTTCGTTCGACGCGCACTACCGTGATGTCCACGCCCCG
>JBIOXT010000003.1:0-2357 GCA_044869795.1 bacterium
GTCGACGTGGTGCTGGTGCTGCTGATCATCTTCATGGTGATGGCGCCGCAGTTGAGCAAGGGACCGGATGTCACCTTGCCGGACACGGCGAAGCCGCGCGACCAGGGGGACGAGAGGAGCCGGATCCTGGTCACGATCGACGAGGCCGGCGGACTGTGGATCGACGATCAGTCGTTCCCGGCCGACCGTTTCGAGGAAGGCCTGCGCGCCGCGGCGGGCGACGATCCGGACCCCAAGGTCGTGATCCGGGGCGACGCGCGACTCCGCCTGGGCGAAGTCCGGCAGGCCATGCTCGCCATCGAGCAGGCCGGCTTCCACGGAGTGGGGCTGATCGCCAAGCGCATCGGCACCGAGACGAAGGGAGACTGAGGTCATGCAGCTCAACAGTGACGTATCCGGCTCCGACCTGCAGTCCGAGATCAACGTCACGCCGCTCGTCGACGTGGTCCTCGTGCTGTTGATCATCTTCATGGTCGTCGTCCCCCTGCTTCTGCAGGGCTACGACGCCAACATCGCTCGAACCTCCGCCAATCCTGTGCCCGCGCAGGCCGAGGAATCGCAGCTGATCCTGAGCATCGTGCCGTCGGCCTGCCGCATCCTCGAGCCGCCGGCAGGGGATGGGCTTCCGGCCGACTGTCGCGTGACCCTGGCCGATCGCGAGATCCCTGCAGCCGACCTGCCCGCACGCGTGGCGGAGATCCTGGGCGGCCGGCCGCCGGAAAAGCGCGTGCTGTTCCTCGCGGCCGACAACCGCTTGAACTACGAGGGGGTCCTGCGCATCGTCGATCTCGCGAAATCGAACATCGACGATTTGACGATCGAATTTATCACGACCGATTGAGGTGATTCCTTGGGTCAAACCGTGGAATCCAGAAGAAGCATGTCCGTAAAATACGGGGCGCCGTCCGCCCGCAGCATGATGACGAGCTGCGCGCTCCATGCACTCGCGCTGGTCTTGGTGCTGCTGGTGCCGGCGGAGGCGCTGAGCCGCAGCCCGCGCCCCGAAAAAGGGGTCGACGTCGTCTTCCATCGTCCACCGCAGATCGAGGTCCCCGCGCCCGCCCCGCCGCCAGCGGCGCCTGCGGGCCGGCCCGGGCCGCGGGTCGAGCCGCCTGTGCCCCGGGCGCCGGAGGTGAAACCGGACCTCCCACCAGGTCCGGAAAAGAGTCTTCCCGTGGCGGAGGCATCGCCACGGCAGAGGGTGGGGAAGGCCGGCATCCTGGCATTCCGGGACAGGCTCGCGAGCATGGCAAAGGACAAGCCCGCGCCGCGTCTCGGAGCCGATGCGCGTTACGGCAATGCGGATGAGGTGGGCCAGGCATCGTCACGCTCGATGTTGACGACCACTACGCCGGGCTCGAGCGGCGGCATCAACATCGCCGCGCTGAGCCGCGCCGTGGGAGGTGGAGGTGGCGGGGGCGGGGGCGGCGGGGGCGGGGGCGGAAGGGGCGGGGGCGGTGGAGGCGGGACCCGCGCGACCAGCCCGATCGCCTCGATCGGCGGAGGCGACCGACCGCTGGCGCACGGGCCTGGGCCTTCCCGCACCGACGAAGAAATACAGATCGTGTTCGACCGCTACAAGGCGTCGTTCTACCGGCTTTACAACCGGGAACTGCGCAATAACCCCACCCTGCAAGGCCAGATGGTGCTGCGCCTCACGATCGAGCCGGACGGCAGAGTGTCGATGTGCGTGCTGCAGTCGACTGACATGAATGCGCCGCAGCTCGCCGCTCAGGTCGTGGACCGCGTCCGAACGATCAATTTCGGCGCGAAGGAGGGCGTGGCGGCCCTGACGATCGTCTATCCGATCGACTTCCTGCCGGCGACATGAAGCCGTAGGCCGAAGGAGATCTGGAGAAGCTGCGAATGTGATCAGTTAATTTCGACGCGATTCTGACAAAGGCAAAGCCATCGAAAGATGGCGGCGCAAAGTCACCGGTCTAACGGGCCCCGGGGCCCCAGGACGGCAGGACCGCCGGAATCCAGTCCACAGCAAGGACTGCCCTCGGTCCCTCTGGCGACGAAATCGCTCGGTGAGTGGACGGGGGGGGCGTACGTGACTTCTGGCGGCACGAACACGGCGAGGGCGTGCGGCAGGTGGACCCGAGTCCTGCTGTTCGCCTTCGCACTCTTGCCGCTGACCGCCGTCCCGGCGTGGGCGATCGATTGCGTCGCCGATGCCGGCGGCATCGTCGACGGCTTCGTCAACTACCCCGTCCCTCCGGCCCAAATCAACATCGACGGCAATTGCAGAATCCAGAACTACCCCGCGTCCAACCCGCTGACCAGCAACTTCAGCTTTCTCGGGCCCCTCAGGGGGGTGCTGGTCATCTTCGACAACGTCGTGCACACGGGCA
>JBIOXT010000004.1:0-5742 GCA_044869795.1 bacterium
GGTCTTGGTGTTGATCCTGGCCTCCGGCGCGCTCCCCGGGCCATCGGCGCCGCCCACCGCGCACGCGGCGGCCGTGGCCGAGTGTCGAACGGCGAGCGCGGGAGAAAAACCCAACCCCACGGCGGACGATCTGGTCAACTGTGTGGCCGAGCGGCTCGGATCGTCGAAAGTCCGCGTGAGCGTCGCGTACACCTACGCCTCTCCGCTGGGCAGGCAGAACGTCTGGCTTGGGGCGGACGTCCTGGCGGGTGGCAACCGTCTCAAGTGGTTCGGCTACCGGCCGGCGCCGATCAACGGCAGCAGCGGGACGGTCTCACTCGAACTCGTGTTCGGTCTGAACAGTCCTCCCGCGGGGAAACTGTCCACTGATCAGGTCGAGTTCTTCATGTACGTCGGGGGCGGGCAGGTCTTCTACCGCAAGATGTTCACCCTCAAACAAGACTGGCAACTCTAAATATCGTCTGACAAGGAGTCTCCCATGTCCAAACTCTCGGTGATCCTGGTCATCGCGCTCGGCGTCGTCGGGTTGGGCGCTGTCGCCTTCGGCGCCATTCGGATCGTGGTCGCGCAGATGCGTGCGCCCGCCCCCGCGGCGGCCGCACCCGCCCCGATGCCGGCAGGCAATGACGCGCCGGCGTCGACCGCCCTGGCGCCAAATACCTTCCTGATCCGCGAGATCATCAGGTCGGTCATGCCCGCGCTCGTGAGCCTGTTCCTGTTGATTCCGTCCGGGGTCATCGTGGCCAAGAAAGACCGGCCGGCCGAACACCAGAAGTGGGCGACGGCGACGATCAGCAGTATTGTGACGTACTGGCTGCGATAGTCCTACTTGCCTGCCGCGTTGTCCCCGATCCGCCGCGTCCACTCGGCGAGCACGCGATCGCGGTGGGCGGTGATGATCTTCAGATCGTAAGACGCGAGATCCAGATCCCGGAGCGCGGTGACGCTCCGGGGGATCGGCACGTCTGACCGGACCGGGTACGCCAGGCTGATCTTCGTCATCAGGTCCTGCGCCCGCCGCGACAGCAACCAATCGATGAAGCGCTGCCCGCCCTCGGCGTTCGGCGCGCCCTTCACGAGCGACACGGTCCCAAGATCCCACCCGGCCTTCGGCGGATAGAAGAAACGGACCGGCCGCCCCTCACTCTGTACGATGGCCGAGTCGTGCGCGTAGGCGATGCCGATGGCGAACTCGCCGGCCGCGACGGCATTGGCCGGGATTGAACTCCCAGTCGGGTAGGCACGAACGTTGCGGTCCAGTGCCTTCAGATACTCCCACGCGCGATCTTCACCCAGACGCGAGATCTGCGCGACTACGAACGTGAATCCCGCGATGGACGTGGTGGGATTGGACGCAACGATGTGCCCGCGATAGCGCGCGTCGAGCAGGTCATCGAAGGTCCGCGGGAACTTGATGCCGGGAAACTCTTTGCGAAACCGATCGACGTTGACCACGATGCCCAGCACTTGAACCGTGGTTCCTATCCAGAACCCATCCGGGTCGCGATACGCCTGGGGAATCTCGCTGCGCACGGGGCTCAGGTAGCGGTCGACCAGTCCCTGCTTCTTGAGGATCTCCTGCAGCGCGCCGGACGGGCCCAGGACGACGTCGGCACGTGACCGGCCGCGCTCCCCGGCCAGCCGGGTCGGGATTTCAATGGACGGCATCCGGACGAATTCGACCGACTGCCCGGTGGACGTATAGTAGACGCGCATCATGCTGGCCAGGGTGATCTCGTGGAGCGGTGTGTAGACGAGCACGGTCCGGCTGTCGGCGGTCGATCCCGGCGGCGCGGCTGCGAGGAGCAGCGCGACGACCGCGATGAGCGCGGCAAGGGTGAGTCGGGGTCGGGCGCGAATAGCGCTCATCCGGCGTATCCTACTATTCCCGTCTGAAAGGCGCAATAGGCGCCGGGGGGCGGGTGTGCGCGGCGCTCGGAGGAAAAGCTTTCGACCCAGCGAACGACGGCGGGTGCCTTGCCCCACCTGCGGGTTTTCGAATCCGCCCAATATGCGATTCTGCGGGAACTGCGGTACTGCGCTGCGGACCGCGGGCGCCGAGGAGCGCAAACTCGTCACCATCGTCTTCATCGACCTGGTGGATTCAAGCCGCTTCGCGGCGGCCGCCGATCCTGAGCAATGGCGCGAGCAGGTCGCCCGGTTTTTCGTGATCGTCCGGCAGGAGATCGAGCGGTTTGGCGGGACCGTCGAGAAGTTCATCGGCGATGCGGTGATGGCCGTCTTCGGGCTCCCGACCGTCCACGAGGACGACGCCGAGCGTTCGGTCCGCGCGGCGGCCGCCGTCCGTCCCCGCTTGCAGCCGCTACGCGACGCGGGCCGGCTCCCGGACATCCGCATAGGCATCCAGACCGGCGAGGTGATCGCCAACGCGGGCGCGTCGGACAAGGGCGAATTCCTGGTGACCGGGGAAACCGTGAACCTCGCGGCTCGGCTCCAACAGCACGCCTCGCCGGGTCAGACTCTACTCGGCGAACGGACGGCGGCGGCCGTGCGCCACGCGGCCCGCCTCCGTCCAATCCCTCCTCTGAGCGTCAAAGGCGCGGCGTCGCCGGTCTCGGCCTGGGAACTTATCGAGGTACTTCCCCCGCGCGAGCGCGACCTCCAGCCCACACCATTCGTCGGACGTGAAGATGAATTGGAGTTGCTCGCCGGGCACGTCCGCCGCATCCGGCGCGACGGACGCGGTCATGTCGTCACCATTTTGGGAGCCGGTGGCGTCGGTAAGACACGGCTGGTCGCGGAGTTCAGGGTGAGGACACGCGACATCCACGCGCTGCGGGGCCGCGCCCTGCCGTATGGCACCGGTGTCCCGTTCTGGTCGCTGGGAGAGACCATTCGCGAGGAGTGCGGAATACTCTTCGGCGATCCGCTGGACGCCGCGCGCCGAAAGGTCGATGAGACTGTCGGACGGCTGGGCGTACCGGGCTTGACGGCGCCGGCGCTCAAAGCCGTCCTAGCCCTCGGGACCGAGGGGCTGGATCTCACACGCGATGCCCTGTTTGCGGGCATGCGGGCGTTCTTCGAAGCGCTCGCCCGTCGAGACCCGCTCCTCCTGATTCTCGAGGACGTGCATTCCGCGGAGGACGTGACCCTGGACTTCATCGAGCATGCCGCGGACTGGGTCCGTGAGTCCCCGATCATGCTCGTCATCCTGTCGCGGCCGGAACTGCTGGAGAGGCGGCCGTCATGGTTGGGCGGTAAACGCAGCGCCACCACTCTGTTCCTGGACCCGCTTGGGTTGGATGAGAGTCAGGCGCTCGCGCTCGGCATCCTCGGGGGAAATCCGGCGCCGGACGGATTCGTCCAGACGATCATCGAACGCGCAGGCGGAAACCCGCTCTTCATGGAGGAGATGCTGCGGGCGCTGATCGAGCAGGGTGTCCTGGTCGCCGGCGAGCGAACGTGGACGCTGTCCGTCCCGGCGGACCGGGTGGCAATCCCCGACACGGTGCACGCCGTCATCGCCGCCAGGATCGACGCCCTGCCGCCGCCGGAGAAGCATGTATTGCAGGCCGCCGCGGTCGAGGGCAAAGACTTCTGGCGCGGCGCCCTGGGAGCGATAACTCAGGAGGCCAACATCGACAGCGTGCTGGAGACGTTGGTGTCCAAGGATCTAGTGACCCGGAAGCCGACCTCCACTCTGATGGGCGAGGATGAGTTTACGTTCCGGCACATCCTCATCCGTGACGTCGCCTACACCATGCTACCAAAGGCGCAACGATGGCCACGGCACGCACTCCACGCCGAGTGGCTGCGTCGGATGGCGGGCGACCGACACGCTGAGTTTGCCGACTTCATCTCACACCACTGGCTGCAGGTCTTGGCCATTCAGCGAGAACTCGGGGTCCCGCCGGATCCCGCGGCCACCGCTGAGGCACTGGCGAACCTGCTACTCGCCGGGGATCGGGCCGCAGGCGTGTACGCCAATGCCATCGCCCTCGATCACTACGCGCGCGCGCTCGACCTCGATCCCCCGTCCACCGAGCGGCTGCGCGCGCTAAAGGGACGCGGAGAGGTGTGGATGTTGCTGGGGCAGTTCGAACGCGCCCAGGAGGATTTCGTCGCGCTGCAGACGTTGGCCCAGCGAGCGGGCGATCGCAGGTGGGAGATTATTGCGCTGGACGACTTGGGGCATTCGTATCGGCGTCAGGATCGGATCCCGCAAGCGCTCGAGAATCTCCAGCGCGGCCTCGATCTGAGTCGCAAGATTGGCGAGCCTGTGCTGACGGCCCGAATTCTTAATCACATTGGGTTCTCGCACTACAGCGCCGAACGCCACGATCAAGCGCTCCAGGCCCATGCGGAAGCACGCGGCTTACTTGCCCAGGCGGTCCAATCCCGGGAGGTGGCGAGCGACCTGGCGGAGAGCCTGCACGGGCTGGGGGAAAACTATCACTATCTGGGGCGGTTTGCCGAGGCCATCGAACATCACCTGCTTGCGATCGCGGCCAGCGAGCGCGCGGGAAACCGCTCGTTGGGCGCCGAGAGTGAGTTCATGATCGCCCACGCGCACCTCCTGCTGGGAGAGTATGCGAGGGCGCATGCAGAGGTCCAGCGCAGCCTGGCCACGTTGGATGAGATCGGCGACGTCTGGAACAGCTGTCCGGCTCTCCACGTTGCGTCTCGAATCGCGACCGCCCAGGGGAACCTTGGCACCGCTATCGCGCTCGCCACGAAAGGGGCGAGCCTTGCCCGACAGCTCGATGTTGTCCGCTTCCGCGCGTACAACCTGATGGCGGCCGGTATCGCATTTCGAGAACTGGAAGACTATCAAGCGGCGTGGCAGGCCGATCAGGAGGCCGTCGACGTCGCCGCCCGGGCGGGAGGCGCGTTTGTGCCGCTGGTCCTCGCCGGGATGGCCCGCAATGCGCTGGCGCTGGGTCGCCTCGGGGACGCATCCGAGTTCATCCTGAGGGCCCGCGATGAAATCAGCAGGTCGCAGACCCGGCTGGAGTTTCTCGAAAGCGTGACCCACGCCGAGGGACACGTCTGGCTGGCCCAGGGACGGGTCGCCGACGCCGCGGCCGCCGCCCACGCGGCGTTGGATGCTGCGGCGTCCGGCGCACGGCATTGGACGATGGCGGCGCTGTTGCTCGCTGGCGACTGCGCCGCCGCGACGGGAGAGTGGCACGACGCCGCGCAGCGCTACCGGCACGCGGCGGAGCGGGCAAGTCAGACGATGTCACCGCCGTCGCAGTGGCGTGCGCTGGCGGGACTCGCAGAAACGCAGCATGCCGTCGGCCATCGCGAGGCGGCGAGCGCGGCCGCGCAGTCGGCGCGGAACGCTATCGAGCGAATTGCCGCAACAGTACCGGATGAGCGCGCGAGAGCGACGTTTCTCCAGTCGGCCCGCGTCCAGCGGGTCGTGACCCTGTCCGGTGCGTGACCCGCGCTACTGCTCCTCGCTGCCTGAAGGAAGCGCAGTGGCCACCGTGAATCACAGGATCAGGCCCGTCCGGAGGTGAGGCGCGTGGCGTTTCTGCGTTCGAAGTCCAGCAAGGTCGAAATGCTGAAAAACGTGCCCCTGTTCCGGGGTTTGACACAGCGCCAGGTCGAGCAGATCGCGCGGCTGGCCGACGAGATCGAGGTGGGCGCGGGCAAGCGGCTGGCGGCCGCTGGCGATGTCGGGCACGAACTCTTCGTCATCGTCGACGGGCAGGCGACGGTGCGGACGAAGGACGGGCGCACCGTCAAGCTGGGACCCGGTGAGTTCTTTGGCGA
>JBIOXT010000005.1:0-2058 GCA_044869795.1 bacterium
CTCGTCAACACCCCGGTGACGCCCAGAATAACCAGGACGATCACGGACTCGATCTTGACCATCCGTCCCAAGCGCCCCGCGCCGCCGCGGCGGGACACAGCCGGCACGAGCACCCACCGGTTCAC
The DNA here is from genome assembly GCA_044869795.1 of bacterium. GTDB lineage: Bacteria > Sysuimicrobiota > Sysuimicrobiia > Sysuimicrobiales > Kaftiobacteriaceae > DASXUC01. Next base: position 126 of record JBIOXT010000005.1, read on the forward strand.
AACCGCCAATCCGAGCGCGACGAGGACGAAGGCGATCTTGACCAGCAGGGTGCGCCCGTACGGGCTCTCCGTCAGCGCGCGCAAGCCCCAGAGGTGCAGGATGGACGCGTAGATCCCGGTGGCCACGATCACGGCGACACACACGAGGCCGATTTGCGAGACTCGACCCACCGCGACGGCCACCGGGTGCGCGGCCGGAAGGCGATCGGGCCATACCGATGACCATGCTAGATAGAAAAGCCCGCCGGCCCACGCGGCCGCGCCCACCAGGTGGATCAGATCGGCGGCGACCGCAGGAATACTGCGCATCCCCGCGGCGTGACTGGTGAGGCTGAACGTCAGCAGCAGGCCGAGGCTGAGCGCCCCATGCCACGCCCGGCCCCACCGCGCCGACGGGGGCCTCTGGACGGCAAGCCATGCGAGCGGCGCCGCAAGTGCGGCGCGCGCCAGGACCGCGCGGCCGTGCTGCGTCCCCAACAGGTATTCTGGCAGAAGCCCGGGTTCGAATGTCCCAAGGGCTCGGGTCATGGCGCCAACCGCCTCGGCGACGCTTGCGACTACGAGGAGGACGCCTCCGGCCACCACCCCGATCCAGACGCGCCGTCTTGCCGGTCCCCGCGCCATGTCCGGGGCGATCCACCGCGTAAAGATGCCTCCGCCGAGGAACACGATCGTTCCCAGGTAGAGCAGCGCGCGAGTGGTCGCCTGCAAGCTGTCCCTACGGAAACCGCAGCTCTTCGATCTTCCGGACCTCATGCGATTCGAACATCTCGTCAAAGCTGAGGTCGGCGATGATCCCAAAGATCCGGAACTTGTACACGCCGGGCAGCGTCAGGATGAAATCATCGGTGTAGTAACCCGGGCGGCCAAACTGCGCCCGGATCTTCAGTGGGCGAGCGGTCTTTCCATCCGGAGAGATCACAACGGCCGACAGGCTCCGCTCGAGGTTCTCGACCGGATCGTTGTTGTCGCTGCGGCGGATGATCAGGTCGAGACCGTTCCGCTCGCTTGTAAAAGCGGGTTCGCGGACCATGCCCACAATTACCTTGTAGCGATTGCCGACCACTTTTGTCTCATGCGACCACGCACTCACGAGCGCCAGCGTCACAATGGTCATGACTGTCAAAACCACGATGGTTGTCTTCACGATGTCCCCCTTCGGTATCAGAGCACCCACGACCACCGCGGCCCGAAGGCGGCGGGTGACGACTGCCAGTTGTCAGCGCTCGGTCAGGAGGCTCTGGGAGGGGGCTCGGGAGGCGGTAACGCGGGATCAGCCAGCACGGCCGATATGAACGTGTGCACCCGGCCGGCGGGCGTCATCGGTGGAAGCAGGGCGGGGGTCGCGGCGGCGACGACGGCGCCACCCCCGCTGAAGGAGGCGATGCTGGGCGTCTCTCCGTGGATCGAGATCACGTCGGGTTCGTCTGCCGACGAGATCGGGCAAGATGTCTGTCCGCTGGCGGCGCGCGGAGCCGGATGCTCGTCACCGTCCGTCTCCGGGTGCAGTTTCATGCGCGCCAGATGGACGGCAAGCGCGTGCGCGCGGGCGGCATCGCTGCCGCCGACGATGACGTGTTCGTGATCTGGATCGGCCGCCACGGGATGTAGGTTCATCGATGAGAAGGCGAAGAGGGCTACCAGCAGGAGCGCACGCAACCCGCGTCGGCCCGGCCACAGCGTCTGGTTGCAAAACCGCTGCAATTCGCTCATCGCCCTTGACCTGCCGAGATTATACCCTATCGGCTCGCGCCCAGGGGCGTCTGCCCGGCCCCCGGCACGGGTATTAGACCATCGGGAGGTGTCGCGTTCCATGCGCACCCGTCTACGCATGGCCCGTTCAGCTGTGCTGTTGCTGGTCGTGGTCCTGCTGGCATCGGCCTGTCAGAATCCCATTGTGCGAACCCGCCGTTCCGGAGTCCAGCCTGCTCCG
>JBIOXT010000006.1:0-2148 GCA_044869795.1 bacterium
GTCCTCGAAGGCCTGCCCGCGCTGGAGCACGAACTGGCGCATGTCCGTGCGCGGGTCGTAGCCCTCCATCTCGTCGTCGCGCACGAAACCGTGAAGGGCGCCGTACCGGTCGAGCCAATCCAGGATAGGGTCGTCGAGGCATCGGTTCCGGGTGCGTCCCGCGCTGACCCACTCGTCCCAGTCTTCGGGGGCCTGCGGGTCGAGGGGTGTGCCATCGTCGCGGAGGAGTAGCGCGTCCGCGCCGGTCACCCCAGCGCCGGTGATTTGGGAGCTGGTCACGACACCGCCGGCCATGGCGCCGTCGGCGTCCTGTGGCGTGACCACAGGCGAGGCCTGGGGATCCGCGGGGCGATCCGCGTCCCACAGCCGCTCCATCGTGTCGGTCACGCGGACATGGTGCCACCGGCCCGTGCCAGCTGTATGGCACGCCCTCGTGCGGCGATCAGCGCCTCATCCAGCGCATGACGAGGAACCAGCCGGCGACGCCGGCCACCGCCAATACCGCCACGGCCACGGCGATCGGTGCAGGTCCGCCCCCGGGAGACTCCTGGGGCGCTGGGGAACCTGTCGGCGCAGGCGTGTCGGTCGCGAGCGGGGCGCTCGTGGTGGTCGCGGTTGGCGTCGTCGCAGCCGGCGTCGCTGTCGCTGTGGACTCGGCCGCCTGCACGATCACGGTCCCCTGCATGTCCTCGGGGTGGATCGTGCACTGGTAGCGATAGGTTCCCGGCTGCGCGAAAGTCACCGAGAAATGGTCGCCCTGGTGGAGCAGGGGACTGCCGACGAATGCGTCGGGCGGGTCGACCGGGCTCACCGTGTGCGGATCCTGCGCCCGCGTCACCGTCCACGTGACGGTTGCGCCGGCGTCGATCGTGATGGTCGCCGGCTGGAAGGCGAAGTCCACGATCGAGACGGAAGCGTCCGCGCCGCGGGCCAGCGCACCGCTGGCCGCCACCAGCAAGGCAACCGTGCCCAAAGCAGCGATCGAGCGCAGCGCGGCGACCGCGCGGACCGCGGCGACGGCGTGACGCGCCTCTCCCGAGAACCGTGATTTCGTAACGACCGTATCCTCGCTATGCAGGGCGCATCCTGCGCCTGGAAGGGAGACGCAATGATGAGACGTTTCTTGACGGTCATGGTCATCGCCGCGGGGCTGATGGCGATTCCGGCCATCGTGCTCGCTGCCGACGACTTCAGTGCGACCCTGAGCGGCGCAGCGGAGGTCCCTCCGGTCACCACGTCCGCCTCGGGCAGCGCCACGGTCAATATCATCACCGACTCGGAGGTCACCGAGATCAACTACGAGGTGACCTACACCGGTCTCAGTGGCGACCTCATGGCGGCGCACATCCACCTCGGCGCCGCTGACGTTGCCGGCGGGGTCATGCTCCCCCTGGTGATCGGCCCGAGCCCGTTCTCCGGGACCCTGAAGGAGGCCGACCTCACACCCACCGGTAGCGTGACCACGTTCGCCCAGGCGATCGACGCGATTCGCGCCGGGAACACGTACATCAATCTCCATACCGCGGCCAACCCGGGCGGTGAGATCCGCGGGCAGCTCAAGCCCATCCTGAACACCGCCACCGAGGAGCCGGTCACCCCGGCGGGCAGCCCCCTCGTGCTCCTCGTAGCCGTCTTCGCGATCGCCGCGGCGGTCGCCTGGATGCGCCCACTGGCCCGCAGCCGCTGACCCTCGACCCGTACAGCTGAGAAGGGCGGCCCGGCGGCCGCCCTTCCGCTTCGCGTTGGTGCGTAGCCCGAGCCGATAAGCGGTCGGTAAGAGCCGCCACCGATGATCCTTGGGTGTACGACACGCGTCTTGGAGCAGCGATGCGGGCAGTCCGCATCCGGCGCGGGATGCGCCAGGCCGACGTGGCGCCCGAGCAGGGATCTCCGCCACGGTCGTGTCGCGCATCGAAAGCGGCGATGTCGGACGGATCCAGCTCGACACGATCGAACGCGTCGCCGCCGTCCTGGAGATCCGGATCCGAGTCGTCGCGTCCTGGCGTGGAAGCGATCTGGACCGGCTCCTCAGCAGCAGGCATTCGGCGCTTCAGGAACGCCTCATCCGCTACCTATCCCTCCGCCCAGCCACCGCGCCGCCTCCTGCCGCCTCCGGCCGTCGCGCGGCTACCATCGAGGGATGCCGAA
>JBIOXT010000007.1:0-16543 GCA_044869795.1 bacterium
GGAGCCGGTATCCCCACCAGTTTTCCGGCGGGCAGCGCGCCCGCATAGGGATTGCGCGGGCACTCGCGGTCAAGCCCGACTTCCTGGTCTGCGATGAATCGGTTGCCGCCCTCGACGTGTCGATCCAGGCACAGGTGCTCAACCTGCTGGAAGAGCTGCAGAAGGAGTTCGGGTTGACCTACCTGTTCATCGCCCACGACCTGTCGGTCGTCAAACACATCAGCGACCGGATCGCGGTGATGTACCTGGGGCGGATCGTCGAGATCGCCGACGCGCTGGAGCTGTTCGAGAACCCGCAGCACCCCTATACCGAAGCCCTGCTGTCGGCGGTGCCGATCCCCGACCCGGGGATGCGCCGGGAGCGCATCATCCTGCCGGGAGACGTGCCCAGCCCGGTGAATCCGCCGAAGGGCTGCCGGTTTCACACGCGGTGTCTGTACGCGCAGGAGAGCTGCCGGATCAATGACCCGCAGCTCGTGGACTACTGGGGAACCGGGCACTTCGTGGCCTGCCCGATCCTTCCGTTCCAGCATCAGCGCAGCAAGGCGGCGGTGCTTCGGGCCGCCCGGTAGCGATCCTGACAATCCGTGAAGGCGCAGGAGGGGAGGTGGAAGCGGATCGGGAGGGGCAGGCGTACCTATTCTGAAGGCTTGACGAAGGAGGACTGCGACAGATGAGTTTCAAACGCAAACTGCTCGCGCTGCTCGCGATGACCTTGGCGCTGTCCATGGTCGTGCTGACGGGTATCGCGTCCGGCCAGGGAGCGGTCAAGAACCCCGACACGCTGGTGCTCGTGCGGTTCGGGGATCCGGAATCGCTCGATCCGGCCTACGGGTATGACACGGCGAGCTCCGAGATCTACCTCTGGAACATTTACGAGACGCTGATCTTCTTCAACGGGGGCTCGACGGGGACGTTCGTGCCGATGCTCGCCAGCCAGGTGCCCAGCGTGGCCAACGGCGGGATCAGCAACGGCGGCAGGACGTACAAGTTCACCCTGCGTTCCGGCTTGAAGTTTGCCGATGGGCACCCCGTGACCGCCGAGGACGTCAAGTACTCGCTGCTGCGGTTCATGTTCATGGACCGCGACGGCGGACCGTCCTGGATTCTGCTGGCGCCGATTCTGGGCGAGGACGTGACCCGGGATGACAAGGGTGTCTTCCAGTCCGCCCTGTTCAACCGGGCGAGCCAGGCGATTACGGCCAGCGGCAACACCATCAGCGTGACGCTGAAAGAACCCTACGCGGCGTTCCTGTCCATCATGGCCCAGTGGTCGATGGTCGCGGACAAGGACTTCGTCGTGTCCAACGGCGGGTGGGACGGCAGCGCGGCCGGTCTGGCCAGGCTGAACAATCCGGCCAAGCCGGAGGATACCACGCTGTTCAGCAAAGCGATGGGCACCGGGCCGTTCAAGCTCGTGCAGTGGGACCGCCAGACCCGCCAGGCGATCCTGGAGCGCAACACCAACTACTGGCGCGCCCCGGCCAAACTGGCCCGGGTCATCTACAAAGTGGTGGAAGACTTCGGACCCCGCCGCCTGTCGCTGCAGCAGGGGGACGCCGACATCGTCAGCGTGAACCGCGTCGAACAGTCCCAGGTCGAGGGGCTGCAGGGCGTGCGCATCGTTGACAACCTGCCGCAGCTCGTCGTGACCGGCATCTACATGAACCTGAAGATCGACGTCGGCGGCGGCAATCCCGACGTCGGCAGCGGCCGGCTGGACGGCAACGGCGTGCCGGCGAACTTCTTCGCGGACGTGAACGTCCGGCGCGGCATCGCCTACGCGTTTGACTATGCGGCGGCGATCCGCGACTGCAACCGCGGCAAGGCGTCGGTGAACAAGGGGCCCATCCCGCAGGGCATGTTCGGCTACAACACTGCCCAGCCGTGGTACACGACCGATGCCACCCGCGCCGCCGCGGCGTTCCGCGAGGCGGCCGGCGGGCAGGTCTGGAACAACGGGTTCAAGTTCACGATCGCCTTCAACAGCGGCAACACCACGCGGCAGTGCATGGCGCAGATCCTCAAGGCCAACGTCGAAGCCCTCAACCCCAAGTTCAAGGTTGACGTGCGCGGCGTGACCTGGGCGCAGTACCTGTCGCTGTACCGCCAGAGCAAGCTGCCGATGTGGATTATCGGTTGGGCGGCGGACTACCCGGATCCGGACAACTTCGTGACCCCGTTCCAGTTGAGCACCGGGACCTACGGGTCGGCGCAGGGGTACAACAACCCCGAGGTCGACAAGCTCATCGTCGCGGCACGGAACGAGACCGATCCGGCCAAGCGCCGCGCCATCTACTTCCAGCTGATGAAGCTCGCGTACGATGACATCATCACCCTGTACCTGCAGCCGGTGGGATTCATCGTGATGCGCAGCTGGGTGCGCGGGTGGTACAACAACCCCGCGTTCTTCGGCCCGTACATCTACCCGATGTCCAAGGGATAGGATCCGCAGGGGTGGCCCGGTCGATTGCGGCCGGGCCACCCCACCGCGAAGCCCCGCGATGACGGCGTACGTCGGTCGACGGCTGCTCCTGCTGCCACTGGTCGCCTTCGGGGTGACCATCCTCATCTTCGCGCTGCTGCAGTTCCTGGCGCCGGAGATGCGCGCCGCGGCGTTCATCACCAACCCCAACCAGCTCGCCGCGCTGCCGGCCATCATCAAGAAATACGGCCTCGATCAGCCGGTCTACGTGCAGTACTGGAACTGGCTGAAAGAGGTGTTCTCGGGCAACCTCGGCTGGTCGCAGACGGCGCGGCTGCCGGTGGCCGCGGCGATCGGGGCGTTCTTCCCCGCCACGTTCGAGCTGACGCTGTACTCGTTCATCCCGATCATGATCGTCGGCGTGTGGCTGGGAACCGCGGCCGCGGTGCACCGGGACAAATTGATCGACCACGTCTCGCGGGTCTTTTCGATCTCGTTCCGCTCGCTGCCCAGTTTCGTGTGGGGCCTGCTGATCTTGATGGTGCTCTACGGGAGGTTGAACTGGTTCCCGCCCGGGCGGCTGGATCTGGAGGCCGATCTGTTCGTCCGCTCGGGCCAGTTCCACCACTACACGGGGCTGATGACCGTCGACGCGCTGCTGAACGGCAAACTGTGGGTCTTCCTCGACGCCCTCCGCCACCTGATGGGTCCGGTGCTCACGCTGACGATGGTCTCGATCGCGCTGCTCGTCCGCATCACCCGCTCCTCGATGCTCGAGGTCCTGCGTCAGGACTACGTCCGGACGGCCCGCGCGAAGGGGCTGGCCGAGTCGGTGGTCATCGACGTCCACGCCCGCAAGAACGCGCTGATCCCCGTGATTACCTTGTCCAGCCTCACCTTCGTCGGTCTGCTCGGCGGCGTCGTCATCACCGAGACTATTTTCAACTTCCCGGGCATCGGGCGGTGGGGGGCATTCGCGGCTCAGCAGCTGGACATCCCGGGCGTCACCGGGTTTGCGATGTTCGTGGCCGGGCTCACCGTGTTGGGGAACCTCGCCGCCGACATCCTCTACGCCTACATCGACCCGCGGGTGAGGCTGCAGTAGCCGATGGGCATCATCGCCACGGCCGCCCGCGGCGTCCAGGAGAACCGCAGCCGCCTGCTGCCGGTGGCCGTTCTGGCCGGGGTCGCGATCCTCGCCGGGCTGGCCGTGCCGGTGGTACGCGACCGGTTCGCCCGCTCTCCCCTCGCCACCGCCGAGTTCATCCTGCTGGTGATCGGGGTCGTCGCGTTTTGGTCGATCCCGTCGGACTTCACGCGCCGGATGCGCAAGAACCCGCTGTCGGTGGTCGGGTTCTCCCTCATCGTCGCGTTCTTCGCGCTGGGGGCGCTGGCGCCGGTGCTGGCCCCGCCGCCCGAGAGCTCGCGCAACGCGTACCTGATCCCGCAGGAAGGATTCAGCAACGATCCGCTGCCGCCGCGCCCCGGGCACATCCTCGGCACGACGCAGGGACAGTACGACCTGTACTACGGCATCGTCTGGGGCACGCGCACCGCGCTGCGCGTGTCGCTGGTGGTGATCGCGATCTCGGTGGTCATCGGGCTCGTCCTCGGCGGCCTGTCCGGATACTACGGCGGACGGTTCGATGAAGTGGTGATGCGCCTGACCGATGTCTTCCTGGCCTTTCCCGGGTTGGTGCTGGCCGTCGTGGTGGTCAGCGTCCTGGGCCGCGGCCTGGACAAGATCATGATCGCGATCGCGATCGTGAACTGGCCCGTGTACGCCCGCCTCCTGCGCGGGGACATCCTGGGGATCCGCGGCCGGGACTTCGTCGAGGCGGCCCGGGCGATGGGCGCCAGCGACTTCCGGATCATCTTCCGGCACATCATCCCCAACGCCATCTATCCGTTTCTCGTCTTCGGCTCCCTCGACGTCGGCTTGATCGTGCTCACCGCCGCGGCGCTGAGCTTCCTGGGACTGGGGGCGGAGATCGGCTATGCCGACTGGGGGATGCTCATCAACCTCTCGCGCAACTGGATCCTGGGCAGCCCCGGACACGTCTTCGCCTACTGGTACGTGGTGATCTTTCCGGGGGCCGCCATCTTCCTGTTCGTCCTCGGCTGGAACCTCCTGGGCGATGCCTTCCGCGACATCCTCGACCCCCGTCTCAAGGGTTCGGGCTAGCCGGGTCCTCGCCGCGGGACTCACCGCCGCCGCTCTGGCGGCGGTCGCTTGGTGGTGGGCGCGCCCGCCGGCTGCGCTGCTCACGGCGGGGCAGGTGGTCGCGCTGATGCCCACGGGCAGCTCGCTGCACAGTCTGGCCCGACTGGACGTCGACGGCGGTGCGCCCGCCGACGTCGCGGCGGTCGTCAGGATTCCACCGTTTCCGGGGGCCCGCCGGTCTGGGTACACCGAGCTCGTCGCCCGCTACAATCGCTGGCGGCACCGGCTCGAGGTCGTCTTTCAGCGCCCGCTGCTGGAGGCGGTTCCGGTGTCGGTCGACGCCGGACGGATCATCGGCGGCCGTGACGGCGCCGTGTTCCAGTCGCTGGACGACGACGGCCGCTGGTCGTACCGCGTGGTCGGTCTGTTCAACGGCGCCGTCGCCATCCTCGCTGCGGGAGACTCCTCCCAGCGCGTCGTGCTCGCCGATCCGCTGGTGGTCGATCGCGGGCGCGCGCACGCGCTCGTCTGGGATGGGACCACCTTCGTCCAGGCCGCGGTGCCGCCGGTGGCTCCGATACCATCGACGCTGACCTGGCGGTTCCGGATGCACAACGGCGCGGTGGCGGCGCGGACGAACCGCGTCACGCTGTCGCCGCGGCAGATCTTGCAGGTCCTCCCCGTCGGCGGCGGCCAGACGCCGATCGTCATCGCCGACCCGAGGCTGGACATCGTCGAGAACGGCTTCCGCACGCGCCACGAGGGCATCTACACCATCCGCATCCTCGTCTCGTCCACGCCGATCGAGAACGCGTATGTATTGACCGTGGTGGTGGGCGGGCATCCATGAGCATCGACCGCCGCACCGTCGAGTACGTTGCCCGCCTGGCGCGCCTGCAGCTGACCGATGAGGAGACCGATCGCTTCACGATGCAGTTGGCCGGCATCCTCGCCTACTGCGCCAAGCTGGATGAGCTGTCCACCGACGGCGTGGAGCCGACGTCGGCCGTGGTGAGCATCGCCGGCACCGAGCGCGACGACGCGGCCGGCGCGTCGCTCCCGCGCGATGAGGTCCTGGCGGCCGCGCCGGCGCACGACGCCGGATTCTTCAAAGTCCCGCCCGTCATCGACCCGGAGCCGCAGCCCTGACGGCCATCTCCGCCACGGCGATCCTCGGCCAGCTGCGGCGCGGCGAGATCTCCTCCCGCGAGGTGGTGCGCGCCTGTCTGGACCGGATCGGCGCGCTCGACGGCCAGGTGCACGCCTTCCTGCGCGTGACCGCCGACGGCGCGCTGGAGGAGGCCCGCGGCTGGGATGAGGCCTACGCCCACGGGGAACCGGTGCCGCCGCTGGCCGGGGTGCCGGTGGCGGTCAAAGACATCATCTGCACGCGGGGCATCCCGACCACCTGCGGATCGCGCATGCTCGACGGGTGGGCGCCGCCGTACGACGCGACCGTTATCAGCCGCCTGCGCAGCGCCGGGGCGATCGTCATCGGCAAGACGAACCTCGATGAGTTTGCCATGGGGTCGTCCACCGAGAACTCCGCGTTCGGACCCACCCGAAACCCCTGGGATCTGGAGCGGGTCCCCGGCGGCAGCAGCGGGGGATCCGCGGCCGCCGTCGCCGCGGGCATGGTGCCCCTCGCGCTGGGCACCGATACCGGGGGATCGATCCGCCAGCCCGCGGGGTTCACGGGCATCGTGGGGATGAAACCGACCTACGGACGCGTCTCCCGCTACGGCCTGGTCGCCTTCGCATCGTCGCTGGACCAGATCGGGCCGCTCAGCACAACGGTCGCCGACGCGGCCCTCGTGCTCCAGGCCATCGCCGGCCGCGATCGCTGCGATGCCACATCGGCCGACGTCCCGGTGCCCGACTTCGCGGCGTCGCTGCAGGACGGGGTCAAGGGCCTGCGGATCGGCATCGCCGCGGACACGCTCGGCGAGGGACTCCACCCCGACATCCGCGACGCGGTGCAGTCCGCCGCGCAGGAGCTCGCGGCCCAGGGCGCCGTGCTGGAAGACGTTGCGCTGCCCACGATGGCCTATGCGCTGCCGACGTACTATCTGCTCGCCACCTCGGAGGCGAGCTCGAATTTGGCGCGGTACGACGGCGTGCGGTACGGACTGCGGGCACCGGCGGACGACATCTACGCGATGTACACGCGCAGCCGCGCCGACGGCTTCGGCAGCGAGGTGAAACGCCGGATCATGCTGGGGACGTACGCGCTGTCGGCGGGGTATTACGAGGGGTTCTTCCTCAAGGCGCAGCGCGCCCGCACCCTGGTCCGCGCGGATTTCCTGCGGGTGCTCGAAGGCGTCGATCTCGTGTTGATGCCGGTCTCGCCCACGGTCGCCTTCCGCCTCGGCGAGAAGGTCGACGATCCACTGGCCATGTACCTGGCCGACGTCTACACCATCCCCGTCAACCTGGCGGGTCTGCCCGCGATCGCGGTGCCGTGCGGGTTTTCGCAGGGGCTGCCGATCGGCCTGCAGCTGATCGGGCGGCCGTTCGATGAGGCGACGGTGCTGCGCGCGGCACATGCCTACGAGCAGGCGACGGAGTGGCACTTGCGGCGGCCGACGCTGGGAACGAGCGAACCGGGGAACGGGAGGACGAGGTGAGCTTCGAAGTGGTGATCGGCCTCGAGATCCACGTCCAGCTCCTCACCGCCTCGAAGATGTTCTGCGCCTGCGCGGTCCAGTTCGGTGCGCCGCCGAATACCAAGATCTGCCCGGTCTGTCTGGGCCTGCCCGGATCGCTGCCGGTGCTGAATCGAAGGGCCGTCGAGCTCGGGCTGCGGACGGCCCTGGCGCTGGACTGCACCGTCCATCCGATCAGCCGCTTCCACCGCAAGAACTACTACTATCCCGATCTGCCCAAGAACTACCAGATCACGCAGTACCAGTACAAAGTCCATCCCCCCCTGGCGACCGACGGGACGATGTCGCTCGATCCCGACGGCGAGCGGGCGATCCGGATCCGCCGCGTACATCTGGAGGAAGACACCGGACGACTGGTCCACGTCGAGCGGGACGGCCGCGTCGTCGCGTCGTTGATCGATTACAATCGCAGCGGCGTGCCGCTGATGGAGATCGTCACCGAACCCGACCTGCGCTCCCCGGCCGACGCCCGCCGGCTCTTGGGCCGCCTGCGCGCGCTGCTGCAGACGATCGGGGTGAGCAGCGGCCGGCTGGAAGAGGGGACGCTGCGTTGCGACGCCAACGTTTCGCTCCAACGTCCCGGCGGGCCGCCGGGCACGCGCACCGAAGTCAAGAACATGAACTCGCTGCGGTCGGTCGAGCGCGCGCTGGCGTTCGAGGCCGCCCGCCAGGCCGGCGCGCTCGCGCAGGGCGAGCGCGTGGTGCAGCAGACGATGCACTGGGACGAGCGGCGCGGCGTGACCTTCGCCTCGAGGTTCAAAGAAGAAGCCCAGGACTACCGGTACTTCCCGGAGCCCGACCTGATGCCCCTGGCGATCGACCCTGCCGCGGTGGACCTGACCCGCGCGGCGCTCCCGGAACTGCCGGACGCGAAGCGCCGGCGCTACCTGGAGCGTTACGGCCTGTCGGCCTACGATGCCGCCGCCGTCACGAGTTCGGCCGCGCTGGCGGAGTTTTTTGAGGGCGTCGTCCTGCTCTACCCGCAGCCGAAGGTCGTCAGCAACTGGCTCACCGGCGACGTGGCCGCCTACCTCAATGCCGCGGGAAAGGAGCTCGAGGATCTGCCGGTGGCGCCCCGCCACCTTGCCGACCTCCTCGAGATGCTCGAGCGAGCGACGATCAGCGCCCGCACCGCCAAGGAGATCCTCGCCGAGATGCTGACCACCGGCGAACCTGCAGACGCGATCGTGCGGCGGCGCGGGCTGCTGCAGATCAGCGATGAGGCCGCGGTCGCCCGGGTGGTCGACGAGGTCATCGCCGAGCAGCGCGGGCCCGTCGCCGACTACCGCGCGGGCAAGCCCCAGGCGCTGACGTTTCTGGTCGGCCAGGTGATGCGCAAGACGCAGGGAAGAGCGAACCCAGCACTCGTGAACCGCCTGCTGGAGGAACGGCTGCGCTCGTGACGCCTGGTGCCGCGCCGCTGCTGACGGGTCAGAAGGCGACGCTGCGGTTCCATGCCTTCGGCGCCGACGGCTCCGGACTCGCCACACACGGCCCCCAGACGGTTGCGGTGCCGTTTGCACTGCCCGGTGAGGAAGCGATCGTGGAGATCGTCGAGTCCACCGGGCTCCGTGCCGCGGGGAAGATCGTCGCGCTGCTCAGGAAATCTGTCGAGGTCGTCGAGCCGCGCTGCCGGCACTTCGGCCGCTGCGGCGGCTGCCAGTGGCAGCATCTGCCGTACGCGGCGCAACTCCTCGCCAAGACGCGCCTGGTCGCCGACCTGCTGGCGGCGGCGCTGCCGGACCGGATCCGCGTCCATCAGGCCGTCGGGTACGGTCCGTGGGAGTACCGGAGCCGGCTGCAGGCAGCCCTGGCGGTCCGCCGCGACCGGACCGTCGCCGGGTACTACGGCATCGGCGACCAGGTCATCATCAACGTGCAGGAATGCCCGATCCAGCATCCCGCCAACGTCCGCATGCTCACCGCGGTCCGGGACATCGTGGCCGCCCTCGGCTGGCCGATCTACGACCGTGAGACGAAGCGTGGTCTGTTGCGCGGGGTCATCCTGCAGACCGGGGTGGCGACCGGCGAGAGCATGCTGGTGCTGTGCGCCACCGGCGATGTCCCCGACCGGATGGCATTTGTGAGGGCGGCCATCGAGCGGATCCCTGAGGTGCGGTCGGTGCTCCTCTCGATCCGTGCGCCGCGCACCGCCGAACTGCTGGGCCGGGTCGAGCTCCTGTGGGGACGGCCGTCCATCGCGGACGTCATCGACGGGCTGCGGCTGCAGGTCTATGCCTCCCCGGCGATCCCACCGAACCCGCAGGCCATTCCGCTGTACCTCGATGCCATCCGGCGGGCCGCCGGACCGGCGAAGTCGGCGGTGGACGTGGCGTGCGACGAGGGGTTGGTGCCCGTTGCCCTCGCCAGAGGGCCGTCAAACGGCTCCGCGGCGGGTATGAGCAGAGTGGTCGGCATCGCGCCGGATCGGGAGTCGATGCACCGCGCGTGGGAAAATGCGAAGGCGAACGGCGCCGACGGATGCATCTTCTACACACGTGATGCCGCGGCGACGATTGCGAAACTGCGCGCGCGGGGCGAGGTCTTCGAAGCACTGCTGGTCAGCGGGCGGGGCGGGACCGTCACGCCCGCTGTGGCGGCCGAAGCCGCTGCCGCGGGCTGCCGCCGGATCGTCTATGGGGGAGGATCGGTCCGGCGCCTCGTTGAGACGATCCGCGCGGCCGCGGCAGCGGGATATCGCCCGGCCGAGGTTCAGCCGGTCGACCTGCTGCCGCAGACCAGCCGCGTGCACCTGGTCGCCACCATGCTCCGCGAGATACCGTAGCGCCGTCGCTGGGGAGGTTACACCGTGAAAGAGGTCACGCCCAAACCGTACCGTCTGCCGGGCCCCCGGTCCCAGGGAGTGCTGGAGGACCTCCGGCGGTGGGTGTCCGCGGCGGTACCGATCTACTTGCCGGCCGTGATCGCGCGGGCCGAAGGAGCCCTTCTCATCGACGTCGACGGCAATACCTTCATCGACCTCGTCGGGGGGGTCGGCTGTCTCAACGTCGGCCACTCCCATCCGCGCGTGGTCGCCGCGGTCACGGACCAGGCCGCGCGGTTTACCCACACCGACTTCGGCGTCGCGCCCTATGACGTGTACGTCCGGCTGGCCCGCCGGCTGTGCTCGCTGGCGCCGGGCAGCCGGGCGAAGAAGGCGATCTTGCTCAACTCCGGCAGCGAAGCGGTCGAAACTGCGGTGAAGATCGCCCGCGCGACCAGCGGCCGGCCGGCGTTGATCGCGTTCGAAGGAGCGTTCCACGGGCGGACGTACATGAGCATGTCGCTGACCAGCAAGATCGACCCGTACAAGCGCAACTTCGGCCCGTTCGTGCCCGAGATCTACCGGGCGCCCTTTCCGGATCCCTACCGCTGTCCCGAGCCCGATGCGACGCGCTGGACGATGCGCGCCCTCGACAACCTGCTCATCACGCATGTGCAGCCGGACCGCGTCGCGGCAGTGGTCGTCGAGCCTGTGCTGGGGGAAGGCGGATTCGTGGTACCTCCACCTGACTTCCTTTCCGCGCTGCGGATGTTCACCCGCCGCCACGGCATGCTGCTGATCGCCGATGAGGTCCAGACCGGCATCGGCCGGACCGGCCGCATGTTTGCCCTGGAGCACGTCGGCGTCGAACCCGACCTGCTGGTGGTGGCGAAGTCGCTGGCCGCGGGCCTCCCGCTGTCGGCCGTCGTCGGCGCCGCCGACGTGATGGATGCCATGCCCGAGGCATCCGTGGGCGGGACGTATGTCGGCAATCCGGTCGCCTGTGCGGCCGCCCTCGCCGTGCTCGACATCGTCGAGGACGAAGGTCTGCTCGCCCGGGCCCAGGTGCTGGGAGATCGGATGACGGCGCGTTTTCGCCGTCTCCAGGAGCGATCCACCCTCGTCGGCGACGTGCGCGGACTGGGGGCGATGGTGGCGATCGAGCTGGTGCGCGACCGCGCGGCCAAGACGCCCGCGCCCGAGCAGACCGCGGAGGTCATCCGCCGGGCGATGGCCCGGGGCGTGCTCCTGCTGCGGGCCGGCGTCTACAACAACGTCATCCGCATCCTGACCCCGCTGGTCATCACCGACGAACAGTTGAACCAGGCCCTCGACGTCATCGACGAGGCGGTGATGGAGGTGACGGCCGCCTCCTGATACAATGTCCGCGAAGCCTTCCCGAGGTCACGGATGTCGGCACAGTTCGTCCACTGCCATCTGCACACGGAGTTCTCGCTCCTCGACGGCCACAGCCGCATCAGTGCCCTCATCGATCGCGCCCGCCAGCTCGGGATGCCGGCGATGGCGATCACCGATCACGGCGCCATGTACGGCGCCGTCGAGTTCTACCTTGCCGCGAAACATGCCGGCATTACGCCGATCATCGGGGTCGAGGCCTACGTCGCGCCGCGGGGACTCCTCGACCGCGATCCGAAGCTGGACAGCAACCCCAACCATCTCGTGCTGCTGGCGACCGATGACGAAGGCTACCGCAACCTCATCCGGCTGACGACCACCGCGCACCTCGACGGGTTCTACTACCGGCCCCGCATCGACAAAGACCTGCTGGCGCGCCACAGCCGCGGGCTGATCGCCCTCTCCGGGTGCCTGAAGGGGGAGGTGAGCCAGGCGATCGTGCGCGGGGATCCGGCCGGGGCCCGCGCGATCGCCGGACAGTACCGCGAGATCATGGGCCGGGGCAATTTCTACCTGGAAGTGCAGTCCCACGGCCTCAGCGAGCAGCAGCAGAACATCGCGGGCATGGTCGACCTCTCCGCGGCGCTCGACCTCCCGCTGATCGCCACCAACGACGTGCACTACGTCCACCGCGAGGAAGCCGACGCGCAGGACGCGTTGATGTGCATCCAGATGAACATCAACCTGGACCAGACCGACAAGCCGCGGATGGGCGACGTGCCCGAGTTCTACCTCAAGTCCGCCGATGAAATGGCCCGGGCCTTCGGCGCCCTGCCTCAGGCGCTGGCTTCGACGCTGGAGGTGGCCGAGCGGGCGAGGCTCGAGCTGGAACTGGGGACCGTCAGGCTGCCGCACTTCCCGGTGCCCCCGGGCGAGACCCCGGAATCCTACCTCCGCCAGCTCTGTGCCGCCGGGCTGACCGAGATCTATGGGGACGTGGCGCCGCAGATCCGCCAGCGCCTGGAGTACGAACTGTCGGTGATCGACCGGATGGGGTTCGCGCCGTACTTCCTCATCGTGGCGGACTTCGTGAACTTCGCACGCCGTCATCGCATCCTGACCACCGTCCGCGGATCGGCGGCGGGGAGCCTGGTCCTCTACTCGCTGCGGGTCACCGACGTGGATCCGCTCGAGTACCGGCTGCCGTTCGAGCGCTTCCTCAATCCGCAGCGCGTCACCATGCCCGACATCGACGTCGATTTCATGGACAGCCGGCGCGACGAGGTCATCCGCTACGTGATCGACAAGTACGGCGCCGACCACGTCGCGCAGATCATCACCTTCGGCACGATGGGCGCGCGCCAGGCCGTCCGCGACGTGGGCCGGGTGATGGGGTTGCCGTACGGGGACGTCGATCGCCTGGCGAAGCTGATCCCGTTCAGCGCCACGCTGGACGACGCGGTGCGGTTGGAGCCCGAGTTGAACCGTGCCGCCGATGAGGACGGCCAGCTGCGCCGCCTGCTCGACCTCGCCCACAAACTGGAAGGGGTCGCGCGGCACGCCAGTACGCACGCCGCCGGGGTAATCATCTCCCGGGATCCGTTGATGGAACTGGTCCCGCTGCAAAAAGCCACCCGCGGCGATCTGGTGATGACCCAGTACGACATGACCGCGGTCGAGAAGATCGGCCTGCTGAAGATGGATTTCCTCGGCCTGGCGAACCTGACGATCCTCGACACCGCGCTGCGGATGATCGAGCAGGTCAGGGGCACCCCGATCGATCTCAAGGCCATCCCGCTGACCGATCAGAAGACGTTCGATCTGCTCTCGGCGGGGGAGACCGTCGGCATCTTCCAGCTGGAAGGCGCCGGCATGACCCGCTACCTGAAGGACCTGCGCCCCAACAGTATCCTCGACATCATGGCCATGGTCGCGCTGTTCCGGCCCGGGCCGATGGCGAACATCCCGAGTTTCATCCGGCGCAAGCATGGCCAGGAGCCCATCACCTACCTGCATCCCGAACTCGAGCCGGTGCTGCGCGAGACCTACGGCGTGATGGTGTACCAGGAGGACGTGATGGCGGTGGCGCAGGCCGCGGCGGGCTTTTCGCTGGCCGAGGCCGATGAGCTGCGCTACGCGATCGGCAAGAAGATCAAAGACAAACTGCAGCAGCAGCGGACGAAGTTCATCGCCGGCTGCCTCGGCCGCGGCGTCAGCGGGCAGGTCGCCGAGCAGATGTTCGAGCAGTTCGAGCCGTTCGCGCGCTACGGGTTTAACCGTGCCCACGCCGCATGCTACGGGCTGATCGCCTACTACACCGCGTACCTGAAGGCCAACTATCCCGCCGAGTACATGGCCGCCGTGCTGAGCAGCGAGGCCGGCGATGCCGAGAAGGTGGCGGTCGCGGTCGCGGAAGCCCAGCGCATGGGGCTCGGCGTGCTCGCGCCGGACGTCAATGAGTCCGATGAAGATTTCACGGTCGTCGGCGGGGCGATCCGGTTCGGGCTCGCCGCGGTCAAGAACGTGGGTCTCGGCGCCGTGGAAGCGGTCCTCGACGCGCGGCGCGACGGCGGCCCGTTCACCTCGCTGCCCGATCTGCTGGATCGGGTCGACGCGCGGGCCGTGAACAAGCGCGTGATCGAGAGTCTGGTCAAAGCCGGCGCCTTCGATTCGCTGCGCCAGCCGCGCGCCGCGCTGCTCGCCGCGCTGGACGATACCCTCGACGCCGCGCAGAAAGTGCAGCGCGCCCGTGCCTCGGGGCAGACGGGTCTGTTCGATGCCGGCGAGGCGGGGCTGCGGCCCGAGCCGGCCTGGGCCGAGGCGCAGGTCGAGGAATTCTCCCCACAAGAGCTGCTGGCGATGGAAAAGGAAATGCTGGGGCTGTACATCTCCGACCACCCCCTGCGGCGCGTGCGCGAGGCGCTCGCCGCCAGGGTCAACACGACGCTGCTGCACCTCGCCGACCTGCCGGACAAATCCGACGTGGTGGTCGGGGGCATTGTCACCGGCGTCAAGCGCACCACGACCAAAGCCGGATCCGCCATGGCGTTTGTCACCGTGGAGGATCTCACCGGCAGCTGCGAGGTCATCATCTTTCCCCGCACCTACGAGCAGATCCACTTCCTGCTCAAACGCGACGCGGTCCTGGTGATCCGCGGCAAGGTCGACGTCGCCGAGCAGCAGGCCAAGATCCTGGCCGATCGCGTCACCGCGCTGGAAGACGCCGACGAGGTCCCGGCCGCGGCGCCGCCGGCCCCGCGCACCGGTGGGCGGGCCGCTGACCCTGCCCCGCACCGGAGCGCAGCGAAGGGTGCGGGGAACGGCGACGGCGCACGCGTCGCTCCGCGCACGCTGCACGTGCGCCTCGACACCGGCAAGTTCGGTGAAGAAGGGCTGCACCGTCTGAAAGCACTGCTCTCCGGTCAACGCGGCGAGCGCCCGGTCGTGCTGCACCTCGTGACCTCCGGCGGCGAGGTCGTGCTCTCCGCCTCCGATGTGCGGGTCGCCGATACGCCCGACCTGGAGTCGGAACTCCGGCAGTGGCTGGGCGCCGGCAGCGTCTGGCAGGAGTGAGGGTGTTGCGCCTGACCTTCTCGCAACTCCTGATGACGGTCACCCTGCTGGTGATGGGATTCCTGGTCGCCACGCAGGTCCGGGCCGGACGCGCCCTGACGTCGCAGGTGGAGATCCCAACCCGCAACGTCTACGCGCTGGCCACTTTGCTGAAGTCCGAGCGCGAGGCGCGTCAATCGCTGGCGGCGGAGGTCAGCAAACTCCGGGCGCAGCAGGAGGCCTATGAGCGGGCCGCTGCACAGGGGCGCAGTCTGACCGAAGCCATGGGAAAGGAACTGGAAACCCTGCGCATCGCGCTGGGCCTCAAGGCGATGCGCGGCCCCGGCGTCGTCGTCCGGGTCGAAGACCCGAAGATTCAGCCGAAAGGCAGCACCAATCCGATCGTCGTCAGCTACCAGGACCTCGTCGCGGTGATCAACGAGTTGTGGGCCGCCGGCGCCGAGGCGATCTCCCTCAACGGCCAGCGGATGACCGCATCGACGGGCATCGGCCAGGTCGGCGGTACGGTGGTCGTGAATCTCCAGCGGCTGCGTGGACCGTTCGACATCACCGCGATCGGCGACGCGGCGACGATGGACGGTGCGCTCAACATCCGCGGCGGGATGGTCGAAAGCCTCCGCGCGTTGGGGTTGACGATCACCATCAAGCGGCGCGAGAATCTGACCGTCCCGGCGTTCAAGGGACTGCTCAACTTCGAGTTCGCGAAGCCGGCGGAATGATGGCAAACGGGCAAGCGAGCAAGCGAGGAAGCAACTACGATGTCGTGATCGCCGGCGCGAGTTTCGCCGGCCTCGCGGTCGCCCAGCGCGTCGCCCCCCATCAAAGCTCGAGGCACGAGGCTCGGGGCACGTCAGTGCTGCTCTTGGACCAATCCCCGATCGGCGACGGGGTCACCTCCGCTTGCGGCGCGCCGCTGTCGATCGTCCACGCGATGGGCGCCGACGCCAGTGTCCAGCAGGTCCATCACGAAATCGTGATCCATACCCCTGGATCGACGGCGGTGTGGCCGCTGCCGGAGCCCTTCTGTACCTTCGACTATCGCCCGTTCTGCGAGCTCGCCTTCGCGCGGACCGGCGCGGAGTTCCGTCAGGCGTCCGTCCTCGGACGGACAGGTCCGCTCGTCCACACGACCGCCGGCGACGTCAGCGGACGGTTCCTCGTCGACGCGAGCGGCTGGCGGACCGTCCTGACCGGTCGCGACGGGCACGCCGGCACCACCTATCGCTGGAAGGCGTTTGGCGTCGAAACCGAAGTCCGCGCCGATGCGCTGTCCGGACTGCACTTCTACTTCGTACCGGAGATCGCCGACGGCTATGCGTGGGTATTTCCCGCCGGAGGGACATCGCGGATCGGCGTGATCAGCTACCGCGGGCGGACCAAACTCCGCGGCGCGCTGCAGCTCTTTCTGGACCGGTTTGGGCTGGAGCCGGCGAACTACCACGGAGGCTTCCTGACATCCGACCTCCAGGCCCCGGTCATCGACGATATCTATGTGGTCGGCGACGCAGCCGGGCAGTGCCTGCCGGTGACGGGGGAGGGCATCAGGACCGCGATCCTGGCGGGCCATCGATGCGGTGAACTGATCCACGACGTGC
>JBIOXT010000008.1:0-4416 GCA_044869795.1 bacterium
TCAATCTACCTTGCCACCCGCGCAGCAACAATACGATTTCAGAGATTGATGGCCTGGTGGAGGGAGAGTGTGCTGAGTTCACGAACGAGGGCATCGTGAAAGCTCACAACAGCTGGACGAAGATGAAACTCGCAATCGGAGTTTTCCTTGTTCTCGCATCTCTTCTTTTCATCTTGTACCTTGGGCGATCAGATCCGGTTGGAACACTGATCGGTTCTGGGAGTTTTCTCGCAAGTTACCTCTGCGGTTATGTGATGGGGTCGATTGGGATGGGAAGGATTTGGCCACAGCGCCCTCGGGCAGTGGCGATTACTGCGCGATTTCTGCCGGCCGTCCTCTTCATCCTTTCCATTGGCCTGTCGGCGTCTCTTTGGGCACCACTTCTTCGAAGCGCCGTCCGGGATGCGGCATGGGCTCTTTTCTCGGGATGGCTGGTAAGCCTCATGGCAGCTCGAGCCGAACAAGCGCGCATTCGGATTAACGAACTCACCCTCGAGAAAAAGCGCATTCTCAACGATCTGAATCGAATAGCTCGTCAAAACTCAAAAGAACACACGTTGAACAGCCAATGAGATCGTGGCCAAAGCCGGACTCGAGTGAAGGAGAAGTGCCAGCGCACCACCTGATACTAGAGGCAGCGGTCAGGGGTGCTGGCGGCGGGCGAAGTGGGACGGCCACCGAGCGTAACTCTGATGTCCGCCAACAAGGCCTGACGACGTCAGCCGTGTGCATAGGGGGCGTTCGCCCGAAGGTGGAGCGAGGGGCCGGCCCCGAGAACCCGGCCGCCAATCCAAGCCCGAGTCCGATGACCCGAGGGAATCTTTAGTTCACGGGAACGTGACGATGACCGGTTTGGCGTTGAGCACCGGCAGCTCGCAGGACGCCGTCCCGCCGGCCGCCAGTGTGGTCGCGAAGGTTCCGGGGCCGCCCAGTTTCAGCGCCACCGGCAGAGCGCGCGCATCGATCGTCAGCGTGTAGGCACCCGGCTTCAAATCGACAAACGACACCGTCCCGTCGGCGTCGGAGGCTGTCCGCCGCCCGAGGGGCTGCAGGAGCACGGGGACATCGGCGACGCCGTGCTCGGTCTTGTCGCGGACCCCGTTGCCGTTTTCGTCGAGGTAGACCAGACAGCGCAGCGTGGCGGCGGGGATCAGGCCGAAGCTGACCGCGGCCCGGCCGTCCGCACTGATCCGCACGCGCATCTCCGGCTGGACGGCGACCAGCCCGACAGGGATGGTATTTTCATCAACCGACACACGGTAGTCACCCTCGCGCACCCCGTCGACGCTCGAATGACCGGCGCCATCCGTGCGGGCCGCGCTGCGCTCGTCGAGGCGGATGACGACGCCGGCGACGCCGGTTTCCTGGGGATCACGCTGTCCGTTGCCGTTGGCGTCGGCATAGACATCCGCCGCCACCCGGCCGAGGCGCAGCGGGCCGGTGATGGTGAACGGCCGCGTGTAGCCAATTGTCAGGTACGGCGCGGTGGACTTCGTCCCCGACGACGACGTCACCCTGACACCGGCGCCGACCGAGAGCTGCGCTCCCGACGGCAGCGGCCGGACGAGTCCGAGTTCGACCGCGCTCTCGGTGGTCGGGCTCGGCCACGAGATCATCTTCGTCCGGATCTGGGCGGACAGGCTCCAGGTGCTGTTGAGCTGGACGCGGGTTCCCGCGCCCAGCGCCCATCCCCGGTTGTCGCCTGTCAACCACGTGAGTTCGCCCCACAGCGGCCACCCGTTCTGCAGCGTGTACCCCGCGCGGAGCGAGACCGAGGCGCTGTTGGCGGTGGTGCGGCCGGCCTGCTCGTCGAGACCGGTGCCCGCGCTGAGGGCCGCGGTCCAGCGCCCCGACACGAAGAGCAGCGATGCCTGGGCCGTGTCCCGGCGCACGCGCACGCCATTGACCGGCTCGTCGGTGCTGCGGGCCTCCGCCACCAATGACAGCGACGGGGAGATCTGGTACTGCGTGAACACGCGGTACGCGAGGCGGTTCGGCGTCCCCGGCGCCCCCCACAGCAGCGCGGCGCTGGCCAGCACCAGCCACCGCGGATTGGGATGGTACGCGAACTCCAGGACCGGTCCGTGGCGTCCGGCGAAGACGACCGCATTGCCGAGGGTCGGGAAGCCGGGGGCCAGCGAGAGATAGCTGAGCGAGATCGCCCACGAGCGTGCCGCGTACTCGATGCCCGTCCGCCAGCCGATGCCCGATCCGAGCGACGATGTGCCGTACGCCGCCTCCCCAAACAGCGTCACGCCCGGGCGCAGCTGCCAGGTCAGCCGGGCCCGCGCGATCGTCGCGCCGGTCTCCGGGCTGTAGAGCACGGTCGCATCCGGCAGCAGCGCGCCGACCTGCGGCAGACGGAAGGACATGCCGTACACGGTCCCGCCCGATGAGAGCACGCCTCCAAAGAACCGCGCCTGCAGGTTTCCCAGGCGCCGGTCGTACATCAACCCCACGAACCCCTGCTCGTACAGCGTCAGCGGGGAATCGTACATCGACAGGACGCCGGCCGAGAGCAGCGAGGTCCCGCGGCGCCACGTCAGGATCCCGTCGGCGCCGACCGGTGCGTTCGACCCGGTGCCGATGCTGAAGGCCCCGCGGATCGTTCCGCCGTCTCCCTGCGAGACGAACGCGAGACGCGACGACAGCGACAGCGCAGAGCCGCTGGCAGACAGGTTCACGCCCACCATCCCTGACGCGATGACCGGCGGGTCGCGCGCCGGTTGGAATTCGGGCACGAACGTCGAGGACGCTTTGGTGGTCTGCGCCGCGGTCTGGCGTGCCGGGACGCGGACGGGTTCGGCGGGATGAAACGCCGCGTGGGTGACCAGGGTCGCCGTGTTCTCGTCCCTGTTCCAGACAACCAGCGCATCGAACAGCGCCTCGACCGCACCGCGCGGGATCATCGTCGTGCCGTTGATCAGCAGCACCGGCGATTCGGCCAACGCGGTGACCTGGGCATCTGTCCAGATCTCCCGGCGCCCGACGCGGACGACGAGCGTGCGCCCGTCTGTCCGCCGGACCTCCAGGTCCGGTCCGGTCATGGTCAGCGTAGCCTGCAGGGCCGCCGCCAGCGCGCGCAGCGGGAAGTAGAGCGTGTCGTGGAGGGCGAGAGCGGTGAGCGCGCTGGACGGGGCGTCATCCACGAACACGCGCACCGCCGGCGGACCGGCGGCGACGGCGGACCCGGGGATCCCCGCGATCAGAAGGGCCGCAAGACACCCGGTGAGCGTGGAACGCCACAGCCGCATCGAAGGGTGGCGTGCCTCACCGGGATACGAACGAGACCTCGCCGGCGACCATCACGTCGCCGCCGAAATCCATCACCGCCCGAACCGTGTAGGGCCCGGGGGCCAGGGGGCCGGTCGCCAGGAGCAGCCGGAACTCGCGCACGGTGCCCGGCAGGACCAGCGATTCTTCCATCGAGGCCTTGCCGACGACGTCGCCGTTGCGGAGCAGCGTGATCGTCCCACCCGCCCGCACATGGACGTTGCCGCTGTTGCGGAAGACCACTTTGACGTCGACGCCCTTCTTTGGCACCGCGGCGGCGAGCATGTTCGTGATCGCGCCCTGCACTTGGGCGGTGCCGTCGATGGGCACCAGCAGGCGCGCGGCCAGTTTTGGGGCGACGACGGCCAAGGTGCCGCGCAGGCCGTTCGACTGCAGCAGCGGCGTAGGCGACACGACGATCGCCCCGTACAGCCCTCCGCGCACGTCCTTCGGCACAGAGACGACGACCCGCACCGGCAGCTGCTGATTGGGATCGAGATCGAACTCCGCCGGGGCGAGGCGCGTCGCCGAGGCGACCGACCACGCGGTGCTCGCCGGCTTCAAGACTTCCATCACCCCGCTGGGACGGATGAACATGTCCTGCATCGCGACCCGGAAGTGCAGCGGGCGCGTGGATCGGTTGTAGACGACGAGGACGCCGCTGGCGGTGCCGCCGGGAGCCGGGACGAGCTCAACGTCCGGTGGGGTGAGCCCGAACTGGAGTGTGTCGGCGTGCAGCGGCAGCGCGGCCGCAAAGAGGAAGAGGGCGCAGGCCAGCGTGACCCCCCGCAGTCTAACCCGCATCGTCTGGACCCGCGCCCTCATGAACTTGGTGAACTGATCCTACGGTTGGACGCCGAGGTACTCGACCACGATCGTGTAGCTGCCCGGCGAGTCCTGGTACTCCACGCACTGCTCGTAGTTGACGCCCACGTCCACGCCCAGTCCGGTCGTCTTGGCCTGGTTGGAGGTGAACAGGTTGCCGTACGAGGATGAGATCGCGGTGTAGGAGGAGATGTCCCCGCCCTTGTACGTGAACGCGTCGGTCATCTCGGTGGACCCGTTCTTGGCCTTGCCGTTGGGATACGCGGCCGGCTCGGAGCGGATCTGCAGGTTCCAGGCCTTGTTGCTCTTCACGTTCAC
>JBIOXT010000009.1:0-5539 GCA_044869795.1 bacterium
TAGTGGTGTTCGACTCGCACCCCGCCCCCTCCCGATTGGGTCAGGATCAGACGCATCCGGACCTGCGGATCGTCCAGGGCGACATCGCCCAACTCGACGATCTCCTCGGGGCGATGCGGGCGCATCGCGTCGAGCGGGTGATTCACACCGCCGCGCTGCTCGGCGGCCCGATCGAACGCGAACCCAGGCTCGGCATGCGTGTCAACGTCACCGGGACGACGAACGTGTTCGAGGCGGCGCGGACCCTCGGCATCCGGCGGGTCGTCTACGCGAGCTCGATGATCGTGCACGGCGATCAGCGCGATCACGGCGACGCCGCGGTCAACGAAGACTCCCCCCTGCACCCGAAGAGCATCTACGCCTACACGAAGATCATGAACGAGGTCGTCGGGCAGCGCTACCTGGAGGGGCTGGGCCTGGACTGCCGCGGCCTGCGCGTCTGCACGCCCGTCGGCTACGGGCGGGACGACAAAGGCGCCGGCGGCACGATCAGCCGCCTGGTCGCGGCGGCGGCCCGCGGCACGCATGCGGAGATCCCCTACAGCAAGGCGGAAAAACCGCCGTACGTGTACGTCGACGACGAGGCCGAGATCTTCGTGCGCCTCTGTCTTGCCGACCACCTCACCCGCCCGGTCTACATGTCGAGCGCGACGCCCGCGTCGCTGGGCGACATCGCCGCCGTCGTGAACCGCTATCTGCCTGAGGCGACGTTCGCGTTCAGCGAAGCCGGCGGCACCATCGCCCACGTGAACAAGATCGACGGCCGCCGCCTGGAGGCGGAGATCGGCTACACCCTGCCGCCGATCGAGGCCCGGATCCGCGATCACATCAACGTCGTCCGGGCGGCCGACGGACTGCCGCCGCTGAACTGACGGAGGGACAGCATGGCCACCCAGCACGCGCCGCACTCGATCGAGGGATTCCTCGCCGAACGGATCCTCGGCCACGGACGGCGCCGCGACGAGCAGACCGTCATCCTCATGGACATGGCCGAGGGCCGCACCGATCTCGTCTCGCTCGGCGACGGCGATCCCGACCTCCCCACTCCCCCGGTCATCGTGCGCGCGGCGCAGAGAGCGCTGGACGAAGGCGCGACGCACTACACGCACTGGCAGGGGCGCCCCGACCTGCGCGCGGCCATCTGCGCGAAGTACGAGCGCGAGTTCGGGCTGATCGCCGCACCCGCGCAGGTTGTCGTGACGCAGGGCGCCCAGGAAGCCGTCTACATCTCGTTCCAGACCACGTTGAATCCCGGTGACGAGGTGTTGCTGGCCGACCCGCACTATGGTCCGTACACTAGCGCGATCAAGCTCTGCGGCGGCGTCCCGGTCTACGTGCCGACGCGCGAGGAGGACCGCTTTGTGATCCAGCCGCGGCAGATCCTGGAACGGATCACGCCGCGGACCAAGGCGCTGCTGCTCGTCTCCCCCAACAACCCGACGGGCGCGGTGATCCCCCGTGAGGTGATGGCCGAGATCGCCGCGCTGGCACATGAGCGGAACCTGCTCGTGATCATGGATGAGCTGTACGAGAAGATGCTGTTCCACGGCGGCGGGCATGTCACCGCGGCCGTCTTCCCCGGCATGGCCGACCGCACCATCACCATCAACGGGTTCAGCAAGTCCTACGCGATGACCGGATGGCGGCTGGGGTACCTGATCGGCCCGCAGCCGCTGGTGTCGAAGATGGAGGTCGTCAAGCACACCATGACCATCTGCGCGCCGGCGGTCTCCCAGGCGGGCGGACTCGCGGCCCTCACCGAAGGCGCGGACGCGCTCGCGGAGATGGTGGCCACGTACAGGGAGCGGCGGCAGGTGCTCATCGATGGATTCCGCGCGATGGGCCTGCGGTGCGAGTGGTCGGAGGGCGGCCTGTTCCTGTACGTGAACATCGGCGCGCTGGGCGTCAAGTCGTTCGACTTTTGTCTGAAACTGTTCGAGGCAGGCGTGCAAGTGTTCCCGGCGACGGCGTTCGGCGGCGGGGACGGATACATCCGGGTGTCGTTTCTGCGTCCTGCCGATCAGCTGCGCCTCGCGGTCGAACGTATGGCGCCGGTGGTCGAGGGGTTCACGCGGCGTGCCTGACGTGCCGGCCGAGACGGTCGTAACGGCGGCCCTCCTTTGGGACGGCACCGACCGTGCGCCGATCCAGGACGGCGCAGTCCTGGTCCGCGGCGGGCGGGTGGTCGCGTGCGGGCCGCGGGCGAGTCTGGCGGCGTCCACCGCCGCGGTCCTCGACTTCGGCGATGCGACGATCCTTCCCGGACTGATCGACACCCACGTGCACATCAGCTGGCCGGGCGACGGCACCCCCAATGATTCCTTCACCACCGCGGCCACGGATGCGGAGCTGCTGCTCACGTCGGTGCGGAACGCGCAGCGCGCGCTCCTCGCCGGTGTCACGACCGTCCGTGACCTCGGCAGCCGGGGCCGCGTCGTGCTGGATCTGCGCGATGCGGTCGCGCGGGACAGCATCTCGGGTCCGCGGATCGTCGCGGCCGGCGCCCCCATCACCATCACCGGCGGCCACATGCACTACCTGGGCGGCGAGGCCGATTCCGCGGCGGACATCCGCCGGGTGGCGAGGACGCTCTGGAAACGCGGGGTCGACATGTTCAAGGTCGTCGGCGAGGGAGGCGGCACACCGCGGACGCACAGTTGGATCCCCACGTATACCACGGACGAGCTCGCGGCCGCCGTCGAGGAGGCGCACAGTCACGAAACGCAGGTCACAGTGCACGCGAATACGATCGAAGCGGTGCGGCGGGCCGTGGACGCCGGGATGGACGGGATCGAGCACGCCTCGCTGTACCGGACACGGGATGAGGTCGGGTACGATGACGCGCTCGTCGAGCGGATGGCCGAGCAGGGCGTGATGGTCGGCCATACACTGACCGGCCCGTTCCGCAGCATCGAGCGGGCGCGGGCGCGGTGGGCGGATCTCGCCGAGGCCGAGCAGGCGTATTGGGAGACCAGGCAGCGCAGCTGGGAAGCGCGCCTGGGAAACTACGGCCGGATGCTCCAGGCCGGCGTCAACCTCGTGGCCTCCACGGACGCCGGCTGGGACCTGGTCCCCTTCGGTGAATACGCCCTCACGCTCGAGCTGATCGTCCGCGCCGGCGCGACGACGCGCCAGGCGCTCGACGGCGCGACCCGGCTGGCGGCGCAGGCGGTCGGACTGGGCGACGAGATCGGTACGCTCGAACCGGCCAAAGCCGCCGACATCACGGTCATCGCGGGAAACCCGTTCGAGGATATCGCCCGGATGTGGCATGTCCGCGCCGTACTGCGCAGCGGCCGCGTCATGGTCATGCACGGAGGCCTTCAGTAGCGAACCGGCCGATGCGGGTGCTGGGGATCACGCACGTGGCGCTCGAGCTGTCGTCACCGACACGCATGGAGCGGTGGCTGCATGATGTCTTTGGGCTCCAGCTCCTGCGGCAGGGCTACTGGAAGGGTGAGTACGTTCGGGTCGTGGGGTCGCCCCGTCACCAGCGCGAGAATCCCGGCTTCCTCGTCCTCTATAACCGCCCCTTCATTCCGCGCGGGACGCTCCGCTACATCGCATTTGCCGTCGACGAGCCGGTCGACCAGGCGGTGGCCGGGCTGCGCCGCCGCGGCTACGAGGTCGATGCAGAGGATATCATCACCGGCCCCGGCGGCTTCCGGGTCAAGATCGACCATTTCACCACCCCGCGGCCGCTCCCCGTCCACGATCCGGCGACGACCCTGGTGGACGAGCCGGTCAATCCCGATCTGGCGTGTCTGTGGCGATCGGTCCACCACGTCGCGCCCGACGCCGCCGACCCACGGGCGCTGCTGGACTGGCAGCGTGAGGTCTTCGGGATGACGTACGAGCGCCACCACGACAGGCGCGGCGAGATCATCTCCCAGATCTACTACCCCGACTCGCCGCCGGACGCGATCGGCCGGCGCATGTCCGTCCTGCCGATCTTCCTCCGCCCGGGCATCGCTCGCACGGAGCTGAACCACATCGCCTTCGAGACCGACGATGCGGATGGCGCGATCGGCGTGGTCGAGTCCCGGGGGGCCGCCGTGGACCTGTGGCAGGACGCGATGATCCACGGTCCCGAGGAAGTCTGGTACCAGATCGACAGCCATGCCACGCCGTTCCCGGTCGATCACCCGGCGAACAAGACGGGCGTGACCCTCATTTCGTACCACAACCGCTGATGTCACCCGCACCTGGGAGGATGGGATGAGCCTGACCGCAGCCCGCGTCGACCGGTTCCAGGAGTCCGTCATCCGTGAGATGACGCGTCTCAGCGACCTGCACGGCGCGATCAACATGGCGCAGGGATTTCCGGACTTCGACTCACCCGAACGGCTCGTCGCCGCGGCCGCCCAGGCGCTGCACAGCGGCGTCAACCAGTACGCCGTGACCTGGGGAGATCCCGAGCTCCGCGCCGCCATCGCCGACAAGGTCCTCTGGTACAACGGCGTCGCCTACGATCCGGAGCGCCACAGTACCGTCACCTGCGGCGCCACCGAGGCGATGATGGCGGCCCTGCAGGCGACCGTGAACCCGGGTGACGAGGTGGTGGTGTTCGAGCCGATGTACGAGAATTACGGACCCGACGCGATCATGGCCGGGGCGACGCTGAGGTACGTGCGTCTCGATCTCGACGCGCCGGGATGCCCGTTCGACCCCGCCGACCTCGCGGCCGCGTTCGGACCCCGCACGAAGGCGATCATCGTCAACACGCCGCACAACCCGTCGGGGAAGGTCTTTACGCAGGCCGAGCTGGAGACGATCGCGGATCTCTGTCTGCGCCACAACGCCCTCGCCATCACCGATGAGGTCTACGAGCACATCCTCTACGACGGAGCACGCCACGTCAGCATCGCCGCCCTGCCCGGGATGGCGGCGCGGACGATCACGATCAACTCGATGAGCAAGACCTACGCGGTCACCGGATGGCGGGTCGGGTGGGCCGCTGTACAGGACGACACCATCGCCGGAGCGGTGCGCCGGGCGCACGACTTCCTCACCGTGTGCGCCGCGGCCCCCCTGCAGCACGCCGGGATCACGGCGCTGCGGCTGCCGCCGTCCTACTATGAGGGGATCGGCCCGTTCTACCAGGCCAAGCGCGATCGCTTCCTGACGGGGCTGGCGGCGGTGGGGTTCCAGGTGACCGTCCCGCGGGGGGCCTACTACGTCATGGCCGACATCACAGCGCTCGGCGCCGACGACGATGTGGCGTTCGCCCAGATGCTGGTCGAGCGCGTCGGTGTTGCGACGGTGCCGGGGTCGTCGTTCTTCCACCGCCCCGCCGACGGCCGGCGCTACGTCAGGTTCGCGTTCCCCAAGCGCGACGAGACGCTCGACGCCGCGGCCGGAAAGCTCGCAGGCCTAGCCCGGCGGGAAGGTATGATATCATAACAGAGCCAAATGCTGACCGGCTCATGGCGGACAGGGTGACGCGCCCGCAGCGGTGGGTCTTCGTCGGCTTCGGTGAAGCCGCCTCGACGCTGGCGCCGTTGCTGCGCGAGCGATCGCTGTCGGTGGCCGTCTGCCT
>JBIOXT010000010.1:0-2266 GCA_044869795.1 bacterium
AAGCGTACGCGTCTGCCAATTCCGCCATCCCGGCACGCTGCACACGCAATTATAGAGCCGCCGTGGCTGCGGCGGCAAGGGAACGCGGTGCGCGATTGCGTCGAGCGATTATCGGAAGAACGCGAGATAGGTCGAGGTCAGCACAAAGAGCACGGAGACTACTGCGGTCACACGAGTGAACATCGTCTCGCGGGGACGCGGGCCGTGAAACATCCGCGCGCTGCCGCCGATCGCGCCGAGGCCCTCTCCCTTGGGGCCTTGCAGCAGGATCACGCCGACCAGGGCGAACGCGAGCACGAAATGCAAGATCAGAACCACGTTCGACACACCGCACCTCCGTGACAAAGGCCCGGCACACTGCCCGGGCCTTGCTGATGATAGCACATCCCGTCGGTGTGGGGAATCCCGCGAGATTACGCTTGAAGCGTCACCAGAAGCGCACCGACATCTTGACCACTGCGGCGTTTTCGGGCAGCCCGGAAGGGTTGTCCTTTTCGAAGACCAGCGTCCCATACCGCGTCGCCGGCCGCTTGAACCGCAGCGTGGCCGTGAAGGGAACAAATACGTTCGTCATCCACCAGTTACCCTGCGCCTGCGCCGGTGCTTCCGCAAGCAGTCTGCCTCTTCCGTCAAGAAGCCGAATGGGGAAGACGGCCTCGAAGTACCAGTGGCCCCGCGCGGCTCCACGAATCGTGAGCGGGCTCTTGACGACCGCCCCTGGAAGCGGCGTAGCGATCTTGATATTTGTGGTCGTCAGTGGAGCAGAGGCGACCGAGGCCGCAATGATCCCGACGACCACACCTGCAGTGATGAGGAACAAGCTCATCCGCTTCATGTGAGCAGCGCGAGGCGAACCTCCTGGATCGGTGCCTGGCACCGGTTTGACGCGGGCGCAATTGTAGCGGGACTCGAGACGAAAGTCTATAGCTCAATTGAGTCAATTGCCTGATCGAGGGTCAACGAACGGCTGCGGCACCCTGGATAATACCCGCGAATTTCGTTGCATCAAGACTTGCGCCGCCGACAAGGCCGCCGTCGATGCTGGGCTGGGCCATGAACTCCCCGATGTTCTCGGGGGTGATGCTGCCGCCGTACAGGATCCGCGTGCGCTCGGCCGCTTCCCCGTGTCGTTCGGCCAGCAGGTCCCGGATCAAACCGATGACCTGGCCCGCGTCGTCGCCGCGAGCGGAGCGGCCGGTGCCGATGGCCCACACCGGTTCGTAGGCCACCACGAGCGTCGCGATCTGGTCGGCGGAGAGACCGGCGACCGCGGCAATAACCTGGCGGGTGACGACCTGCGTCGTTTTCCCCGCCTCGCGCTCATCCAGCCGCTCGCCGACGCAGGCGATGGGCACCACTCCCGCGGCGAACGCGGCGCGCACCTTCTTTGAGACCGTCTCGTTGGTCTCGTCGAAGAATTGACGGCGCTCCGAGTGGCCCACGATGACGTAGTGGCATCCCGCATCGACCAGCATGGTGGGGGAAACCTCGCCGGTGAATGCGCCCTGGTCCTCCCAGAACAAATCCTGCGCTCCAAGCTGGATCGTTGAGCCGTGAAGCGCATCGCGGGCGGCCGCCAGCGACGTGAACGGGGGAAACACGGCAACCTCGATGCCGTCGGGCAGCGATGCGGACCGCAGGCCGGTGATCAAGGCGCGCGCCGCCTCGCTCGTCTTGTGCATCTTCCAGTTCCCGGCGAGCAGCGGAACGCGCGCCACGCCTACCGATCCTGCAAGGCGGCAACGCCGGGAAGGTCCTTGCCTTCCAGGAACTCCAGCGACGCGCCGCCGCCCGTCGAGATATGGGTCATCCGATCGGCCAGCCCAAACAGATCGATCGCCGCCGCCGAATCGCCGCCGCCGACGATGGTCACCGCGCCGGATTCGGCCATCGCCTCGGCCACTGCCCGCGTGCCGCCGGCAAACGGCGGGAATTCGAAGACGCCCATCGGCCCGTTCCAGATGGTGGTCTTGCCGTCCTCGATGATAGCGGCAAACGCGCGGGCCGTCGCTGGGCCGATGTCCATCCCCATCCAGCCGGCCGGGATCGCGTCGACGGCCACGATCCGGTGAGCGGCATCCTCTGCGAATCTATCGGCCACGACGACGTCCTCGGGCAGCCGGAAGGTGAGGTCACGGTGCTCGGCTTCATTCATGAGCGACCGCGCCAGGTCCAGGCGGTCTGCTTCGATCAGGGAGGCGCCGACCTCGAATCCCTGGGCCATGAGAAAGGTGTAGCTCATCGCGCCGCCGATCAGCAGCGCATC
>JBIOXT010000011.1:0-20596 GCA_044869795.1 bacterium
TCCCCGCGCCGACGGCCGCGACGGCTACCACGGCGAGGACGACCAGCCAGAGGACCGGAATCCGCCTGCTCCGCTTCTGCATCAAGAGACCTCCTCGAAGAAAAACCCTACCCATTCTACAGGTGAAAGTTGGAAGTGGGAAGCGACTTCCATCCTCCAACCTTCAACTTCCAACCTCCGCACCGGGTTTAGAGGTTGCTCACCAGGCGCAGCCAGAACCGCCCTTTGGTCGTGCCGATGAGCTCCCCGGAGAGGAATTCGCTGAAGCGGTAGATCAACGCTCCCTCCCCGGTGCGGCGGGAGAAGTCCCAGGCCGCGCGGATGCCGACGTCCCCGCTGAGGCGCGCCGTGGCCCACGCCAGGACCGAACGGTCGGCGGGAGCATAGGCCAGCCCCACCGTCGTCGACGGCGACAGCGCGTAGCCCGCGCCGATCGCCCAGCGCAGCGCCAGGGTCGTCGGGACGATCCGCAGCTCCGCGAACGCCTCCAGCCCGGGCGTCACCATCCGTCCGACGTGCAGCGCGATCCGGGGGTTGGGGGCGCTGGTCCCGACACTCACCTGCGCCTCGACCCGCGCGCGGTACAGCACCGAATCCGCGAAGACGATGACCCGGGTCGCCTCGCCGACCTCCAGCATTGTGCTGGCCACGATGTGGTACTTCACGGCCGGAGGGAAGACGGCGAGCGCGCGATCGATCACCGCCGCCAGCTCGCGGGGGCGCTGCCGGGCGAAGTCCACGGGCAATCCCCGCAGGGGATCGGCCATCGCTGCGACATCGGCTTCGTAATCATCGAGCACGATCAAGGGGATGGAGGTGGAGCGGAAGGCCACCGCGATGCCGCGGATCACCCGTGAATCGCGCGGGGAGACCACGACGTCGACGATGGTCAGCGACCCCGGCCGGACCCGGATCATCGCGGTAAAGCCCGGCAGCACCCGCTCGACTGCGTCGCGCGCGAGCGGGTCGAGGACTCCGGCCGCCCACGGCAGCGCGGCAACCGGCAGCGCGGCATACAGCGCCTGGAAATCGCCGGCACTGGCGCGCAGCGGCGCGATAACCAGCGGCGCGACACGCTCGTCCACGGTCGGCGCGGCCGGGGCGACGGCGACGTCCGTGATGACGGGACCGACGGGGCGGAACCGCACGCTGACGACGGTCAGCGCCCCGAGCTGCAGGCCCACGCCGCCCACCGCGTATCCCGGAACGATCCGATCGATCACCGCTCCCAGGGTCTCTTCCAGCCGTGGCTGGACCGGCCGCAGCTGATCGATCGGACGGCCCACGAGCAGCCGGTCCGCGGCGGCATCGACCGTCGCAGTCAGCCGCTCGACGATGCTGCGGTGCGGGACGGGCCCCTCGATCGTGATCCGGGTCTCGGTGCGCTGGACCTCAGCCTGCCCCAGCGCCGGCGCCGGTGACGCGGCGCAGAGGGCCATCGCGGCCAGACCGGCGGCCAGGCCGCGCAGACAGAGGAGTGCGGTCGAAACGCGGAGCGAACGCATCACTCCTACTATCCAGGGGTGACGCGCTCCGCTCCCGTCGAGACGGAAGCTTAGACCCCTAGAAGGGCGAGCCGATCGTGATCCAGGTCTGCGTCCTGCCCTGCCCGAACGCGACGTCCAGCCGGACCGGGCCGAAGGGCGTCTTGATGGCCACGCCGGCGCCGACGCCGAGTTTCATCCCCCGGAGGCTGATCGGCGCGTTGCCGATGTCGGCAAACACGATCCCCTGCACGTCGCCGAGCTCCTTGATGATGGTCCCGAGCGGAAAGTGGTACTCCAGGTTCGTGACGAAGACGCTGTTCGCGCGAAATGCGCCGAACGGCAGCGCGCGGAGGGTCGAGGATCCTCCCAGCATGTACTGCTCCTGCAGCGGGATGTTGCCGGTGCCGATGCCCGCGAGCACGCGGGCCAGGAAGTAGCGGTCGCCGCGGAGCGGGAAGTAGCGCAGGTATTCCAGGTTCGTCTTCGTGAACTGGAACTGTCCGCCGAAGATCGGCAGCCCCACTTCGACGCTCACGAACTGACGCTCACCCGCGGTCGGGCTGACCCGGTCGTTCAGCGTGGAGCGGGAGCCTGACGCGGTCAGGCTGATCACGCGCCCGGGGGTCAGGCGTTTCGGCGGCACTTTAGGGCTCTTCTTGTCGTTGGGATTCCTCGGCAGCAGGACGAACTGCGTTTCCTCGCTGCGCAGGCGCACCCCCACAAAGACCTGCTCGCTGAGCGGGCGGCCGAGCGTGACCGACGAGCCGCTGCGGTTGAGCTCGAACCGGGAATAGATCTTGTTCTTGCGGATCTCCTGCTCGATGCTCGATCGCGAGTACAGCGACAGGTCGGCGTTGGTGCGCTGCCGGTCCAGGTACGGCTCGTGGAAATTGATCTCGTACGTGAAGCGGCCGGACGCCGTGGCCGTGAGGCCGCGTTCGACCCGGATGCCCAGCGTCTGTCCGAGGCCGCGCCAGTTAGCGTCCTGGTACTCAACCGAGCCGATGAGCCCCCGCACCGAGCTGTAGCCCACCCCGCCGGAAATCGAGCTCGTCCTGGCTTCCTCGAACTCGATGGTCAGCACGACGGCGTCGGGATCGGTTCCCGGCTCCGGCTGCGCGCGGAGGTTCTCGAACAGTCCCAGCGCGGCCAGCCGCTGCAGGTTGGCGTTCAGTTCGTTGATGTTGAAGACCTGGCCGGGCTTGATCGTCAGCTCACGTTCCACGATGCGGGGTCGGGTCCGCTGCAATCCTCTAAACCGGATGGCTTCGATCCGTCCCTCCGCGATGCGGATGCGCAGCCGGCCGCCGTCCACCGGGATGATGCTGGCGTCGGCCACGCGGGCGAGGACGTATCCTTTGGCCTCGTACAGTTTCTCCACCGCCGCCACACCGTCGCGCATGCGCCGCACGTTGAGGACCTGCCCGATGGGGATGTCCAGCGCCTTGAGGATGTCCGCGGTAGGGATCACGGTGTTGCCGTCGACAAGAATTTCCGTCACGACGGGGTTCTCGATCACCAGGAAGATGACCCGCACGCCGTCGGTGACCCGCTCGACCCGCGCGGTCGCGTCGGCAAACAGCCCCGTGTCGAGGATGGCCCGGATATCGGCCTGGACGTCTTCCTGGCGCAGGGGCTCGCCGACTTTGGTCTGCGTGATCAGCGTGGCGATGTCGGCTGTCGGGACGTGCTGGTTGCCGCGGATCTCGATCTCGCGGATGATTTCCGGCTGGGCCGGCGGCTGCGGGGCCGGAGGCTGTGGGGCCGGCGGCGCGGGAGGCTGCTGGAGGACCAGCAGCGGTCCTGCCCCGGCGATCGGGCCCGCGGACGTTCCCGCAGCCGGCCACGCCAGGACGGCCGTCATGACACAGAGGATCAACATGCGGCGCGTAGCGCTAGACACTCATCCCCTCCGACGTACGCGAGTTGGAAGTTACGGACCGGTGCCCATGAGGGCGCGGCTGGCGGCCAGGATCATGTCTATCAAGTCTACCTCAGAAACAGCGGCCGGTGTCGTGGGGCTGGCGTGGGCAACCGGCGCCGCGGCCGGGGGCCGCGCGGTAACCACCGGCGCTCTGCTCACGGGAACGGTCTTCCGCGGCGCCGCCGCGGGGAGCGGGCTGACCTGCTGCGGGCGGACCACGGCGGGGCGCAGTCGCGGCGACTGCGCGGAGGCGCGGCGGTTTGGGACACGGACCGCCTGGACGGTGACCGGGCCGGGAACAGGCTGAGCGGAAGGCGCCGTCACCAGCGACAGCAGTGTGCCGACGTTGGCGCCTAAATGCACCACGGACGGCCCGTCGGCACGCGCGGGTGCCGTAGCCACCCCCGCCGGCCCGGCCGCAGGGCGGAACGCCCACGCCACCGCGATCGCGGCCGCGGCGGCAAGCACCAGCCACGGCAGCCCGGCGCGTCTCGCCGTCCGCGAAGCGGGCCGCAGGCCGAGCGCGTTCGACCACCCGCCCACCTCCATCGCGCGGCGCACTTCGGCGTCGGCCAGCGACAGCGTGAGCAGCCCCGCCGCGACATCGCCGTCCGCACATTGCGTGCGGGCGCGGCGCAGCCACCGCTCGGCGAATCCAATGCGCGTGACCACTTGCACTTCCGACGCTTCCACGGTGATCGCCTCCGTCCTATTATCCATACGCGTTCCCCGGGTGGTGCATCTCATCGAGCACGATCTCTCGTACGCGCGCGAGGGCCTGCTTCTGAAGCCGGTAGAAGTGCGACAGGCTGATGCGCAGCTCCGCCGCAACACTGCGCGGCTCTCGGGCTTCAAAATAGGTCGCGCGCAGGATCGCACGCTCGCGGTCGGGCAGCGTCTCCATCGCCTCCTGCATGCGGGAGACCACCGCCTGATCTTCGACCGAGGCCAGCGCATCGTCGGCCGCCGGATCGGCCAGCCGGTTTGCCAGGGGCAGCTCCGCGCTGCCGTCGGCGTCCAGCGAGACATGCACGCGATGATCCCGCCGCAGCGAGTTGAGGATCCGGCCGCGGATCCGATAGGTCGCAAAGGTCGAAAAGCGGACGCCGCGGGTATGGTCGAAGCGCTCCACCGCCTCGATCAGCCCGATCGTGCCCTCCTGGATCATGTCCATCACCACGGCGTCGGGCGGGCGCACCTGCATCACGACTTTGAACACCAGCGGCTGGTACGCCTCGATCAGGCGCAGGCGGCTATCGACGTGGGCTTCGGTCCTGAAGCGGACCCAGAGCCCCCGCTCTTGCGACGGCGTCAGGAGTTCGATCTGCTGCAGCGCGGCCAGGTAGTCGGCAAACATCCAGCTCCCCTGTCTGCATCCTTCTTCCCCGCGCCGACGGCGAGGCCTGCGGAAGCGACCGGAGGGTCACCAGCGATACGTCAACAGGTACAGCAGCGAGAACTGCCGCTTGCTGTCCACCGACAGCGCCAGCCTCGTGTTCGGCGAAAAGCGCCATTCCAGCGATGCCGCATACGTCGTCTGGAGGCCGAACGTCGAGGTCAGCGTGAAGAACAAGTTGCGGACGATGAGTTTACCGATCCGCACCTGCAGGGGACGGACAAAATCATACTCGATGACAAACTCATCCAGACCCAGCGCCCGCGCCACGGCGAGGTTGACCGACCCGAAGAGCGCCTGGCTGATCTGGACGCGCAGGGCGCCTTCCAGATCGCCCCGCAGCAGCTGGGCAATGCCGGTCTGACTGGCGAGCAGCTCGACAATCTGCTGCCGCGACAGCGGGGGATCGGAGCTGAGGACGAGGTTCAGGTTGTCCGGCGTGCCGGTGACGTGGAGGGTCACCCGGGTGCTGCCGACGCGTGTCTCGGCCACCGCATCGATGAACGGCACGATCCCGCGGAACGCGGAGAACGCCGCTCGCCCGTCGGTCAGCGTGAAGGTCGTGTTGAAGGCGCGGAACGTGCCGCCGTCGGCGGTGACCTCACCGGACAGCTGGGGGCGGTGCCACGTTCCGGCGGCATGCAGCAGACCGTGGACCACAAAGCGCAGCCCTCCCACGTTGACCCACAGCCCCTCGCCCGCCTGCAGATCCACATTCAGGATGGGATTGGTCAGGCTGATCAGGTTGCCGTTGGCCGCCGCGGTCGAGAGCCCCGACCCAATGACCACATCTCCGCCGGACAGGGTGACGTTCCCCGTCACGACCGGCCGCTGCGCCGTCCCTTCCAGCTTGAGGATGCCGTCGAGGGTGCCGGACACGTACGGCCGGTAGACCAGCCGCGCCCGCTCGGCGGCGAGCTGCAGGTTCAGGCGTGTCAGGCGGAACGCCTGGATACCGACACCGCCGGTCAGCGACAGCGTGCCGTCGCCGGACCGGGCGGTGAGGCGGTCGACGTTGGCCTCATCCGCGCTGAACGACACCGTGCCGGTGACGTCGCGCAGTTCGGGATCGAGGTCGCGCAGCTTCAGCGTGCCCCCGCTCACCTGCACCGACCCGCGGAAGTTCGGCCGCGCCACGGTGCCGCTCAGGTGCAGCTCCCCCTGCAGCGGACCGGAGGCGCGCTCCACGCGATCGGTGAACAGCCCGACCACGCTCAGATCGCCGCCGTCGAGCGATACGCGCAGATCCATCGGGCGGTCTTCATCGAGCCGGAGGCGCGCCGGGTTGAAGGGCAGGCTGCCTTCGAACCGCGCCTTGTGCGGGCCCTGCTGGAGCAGCCCCTGCTCGATTTGCAGCTGGCCGCGATCATAGAATGCCTGCAGCAGCAGCCGATCGAACGCGGCCGCCCCGATCGTCCCGTCGGTCACGCTCGCCGAGACGCCGGCCTGCAGGTCGGCCGTCGGACCGCCGAGCTGGACGGTGAAATCCAGCGTGCCGGCGAGCGGCCGGTCCAGCTTCAGCAGAGGCCGCAGCAGATCGAGATCCAGGCCGCGCCCGGCGAACTCGACCTCGCTCCGGCCGCGCAGATTGAGCGTCCCGGCCCCAACCAGCTCACCACGCTGCGGCCTCACCGCGAGCGTGCGGAGGGTAATGGCTCCGTTGGCCATTGCGGCGTCGACCTGTGCCTCGCGGATGACGTGGTCGCCGAGCCTGCCGTCGCGCAGTTGAAAGGTCAGCCGCGCCGATGGATTGCTGATGCGCCCGGAGAGGGAGAACGTCCCGTCGATCGTTCCGCGCAGCGCAAACGGCGGCCGCACGTCGGCGAGTCCCAGGAGGGTCGCCAGCTCGCCGTGCTCGACGGCGGCCTGGATGTTGAGGGTGGGCACCGTGTGGAACGTGACGTCCCCGCTGAGACGGTAGCGCCCGTCCTGCTGCTCCAGCAGCAGCGGCTGCAGGCTGAGCCGTCCGCGCTCAAACCGCGCGGAGCCGGACGCCCGATCGAACGACTGCCCGTTGATCGACAGGGTAGTCGACGAGAGGGAGACCGCAAAGCTCGGCGCGTGCAGGGTGCCGCCGATGCTGCCGGTGAGGTCCACGCTGCCGGCGAGGCGGACGAACTCGGAGCGCAGCGCCCCGATGTCGTGCAGGGCAAAGTTGCTGGCCGCGAAGGTCAGGCCGATGCGCCCGCTGCGGGTGATGGTGCCGGCGCCCTGCAGGACTGAAGCCCCGATCTGGGCCGTCGCGCTGTCGAGGAGCAGGCGGTCGCCGGTCCAGCGGAACTGCCCGCGCGCGCGGTCCACCCGTTGGCCCTCGATGCGACCCTCGGTGAGATCGACCGTCCCGACGGCCTCGGGATTGGCGAGGGGACCGCGCAGCCGCACGTCGGCGTGCACCGTTCCCTCCAACGCCAGGGGCACGTCGGCGATCTGCAGGAGGCGCTGCGCGGGGACGGCGTCGGCGTGCACCGATGCGTCGATGCGGCGCCGGGCCCAATCGATCCCGCCCGACGCCGTGTAGATCCCGCGCCCGTCGACCAGGGACAGCCGCGGGGTGGACAGGGTTGTCGACGTCAGACGGACGGCGCCGCGGGCGACGGCGAATGGAAACGGGCCGAGCGCGCCGTGGCGGGCGGAGACCTCGGCGTCCAGGACCGGGGCGCGGCGCGTGCCGCTGATGGTTCCGGCGAGATCCGCGGTCCCGGCCAGCCAGCGCCCAAGGCCGAAGCGGTCTCCGACCGTGCGCAGGTTGATCGCCGTTCCGGCGAGATCCAGGGCGAGGTCTCCGGAGCGGCCCCACGTGCCGCTGGCGTGCACCCTGGTCACGCCGCTGCGCGCGCCCAGGTAGTCCAGCTCGATGCGTCCGCGATCGTACCAGAAGCCCGCACCCAGGCGGTCGAATCCGATGCCGAGGATGGCGCCTGCGCCCATCTCCACGCGCGCCTGCGCCATCACGGCGCCGCCCGTGCGGGCCGCCGCGATGACGCCCGTCGCGGGCCCCCGCAGGGTCGGCTCCAGCGGGACGCCCATCCCCGGCAGGGCGCGCGTATCCAGCCCGCGGGCGCTGGCGAGGAGGAAGAAGTCGCCGCCGCGCACGTCCAGCTGCAGCGCCCCCGCGATGCGGCCGCCGCCGGCCGACGCGCGCAGGTCGTCGAACGTCAGCCAGCCGCCGGCCAGCGAGAATGCGGAGGAGAAATCGGCGAAGCCCTGCCGGTTCACGCTGCCCGCCGCGCGCACGATCGTGCCCTGCACGACAGGTGCGGTGATCGATCCGGTGACGCGCGCCTCGCCGCCGGCGGTCCCGGCCAATGCGATCCGGCCGCGGGGAAACACGAGCCGCTGCAGGGTGGCCAGGTCCAGCGACGGCGACCGCACGACGAGATCGAGGTCCACCGCCGGGGCATGCACGACCTCGCCGCGGACCCATACCGGCGATGCGCCGGCGCGCATCGTCAGGCCGTCGGTCGAGACGTGGATGTTGTCCACCTGTAGCGGACCATTCATCTCGGCCAGCACCGTGCGCTGCGGCAGGAGCAGGGCCTTCCCGTCGCGCAGGGTCAGGTTGCCCCGGTAGTCGACGACCGGCGCGCCGTGCCACATCGAGGCCAGCAGGTGCACCGTGCCGTCGAAGGTTCCCCCCAACCAGACCAGGCGCGGAAGCCGCAGGATGTAGCGGCCCCAATGCCCCGCCGCGCCGCCGGCGGCCCGGACGTCGAGGTCGAATGTCTCCACCCCCATCGTGGCGGTTCCGGCCACGTGCGCGGTCGCGGGCGTCGACCCATCGGTGTTCAGCGCGTCGAGGGCCAGCCGCACCGCCGGGGCATCGGCGAAGCTCACCCGGCCGCTGATGCGTTCGAAGTGCGCGGAGAACGGCGCGGTAACGAAGTGGAGCGCGTCGGTGAACACGACCGCGCCCTCGCGGATGTCCACGTCAGCCCGGAATGCCGACGGCAGCCCCGGCGAGGGACCGGGCCGGGCGAGCAGGTCGGCGTAGTTCCATCGTCCGCCGGTCTCCCGGACCAGCGAGAGAAACGGGCGCTCGAGCTCGATGCTGACGATGCTGCCGGCGATGCCGCGATCGCCGATCAGGTCGGCGATCAGCCGGCTCACGTCGAAGTAGAGCGTGACGCGGGGGGCTTCAAAGAAGGTCCCGACGCCGTTGCGGTTGGGAACGTGGACACCCTCCAGCCGCACGCCCCGCACGGGGTCGCCGCTGATCTGGCTGACGACCACGCTGCGGCCGAGGGCCTGGCTGGCTTCACGCACGAGGCGGGCGCGCACGGCATCGGCGAACGCCGGACGCGTCAGCGCCCAGACGGCCGCGGCGCCGAGGATCAGCACCCCGACGAG
Source organism: bacterium (assembly GCA_044869795.1). Classification (GTDB taxonomy): domain Bacteria; phylum Sysuimicrobiota; class Sysuimicrobiia; order Sysuimicrobiales; family Kaftiobacteriaceae; genus DASXUC01. Next base: position 9,155 of record JBIOXT010000011.1, read on the forward strand.
GACGGCGGCGAGGATGACCAGCGCGCTCCGCACTTGTTGATCCCCTCAGACAGTACGACGGGAACGAAGATTCAGTTCTCCCTGAATCCTCATTCCCGTCGCGTGTGCTGAATAGCCCGGTTCAGCGGATGAGGATGGGGATCTGCACCAGTCCCTGCATCACCCAATCAGTCCGGATGGCCCGACCGGCGAAGACGTCGAACTTCACGAAGTCCGACCCTTCCGTGGGCAGGCCGAACGGAATCACCCGGATCAGGATGTCCGTGTTCTTGCCGAAGTCCTCGTACAGGTCGATCGCGTCGTCCAGATTGTCGACCGGACTGGGTTCGGGCTCGGACAGCAGGGACCGGATGAACTGGTTCTCGAGGATCGGATCCTCGGCGTTCACGGCCGCGGCGAGCGGCCCGATGCTGAGGATCGCCGGCCCGCGCGGATAGTTGCGCGGGATCGGCACATCGATCACCCGCGAGAGCAGGGTGTCCTCCTGGTAGGGGCGGACGGCCAGCCGCACCCTGAGCAGGCTGCCCGGCGAGAGCTCGCGGCGTTCGACCTGCACGTCGGTGATCGCCGCAGTCACGCGCTTGGACGTCAGCGCGATGTCCAGGCTCATGTCGATCGGATCGATGACGGCGAGATCGTTGTAGTACAGGAAATTCAGCGACATCGGCACGTCGAGCATCGCCGCCAGCGCAATGTCCCGGCTGTTGTAGAAGATGTTCTCCCGCGTGACAGCCCGCGGCAGCCCCCTCGCGCGCAGGGTGACCTTCACCGAGGCCGTGCCGCCGCCGAGGATCTGCCCCCGCGCCCGATCGATGGCCGTCAGCGCCATCACCGTGGCGAACAGCTTGGCGAGATCCGGCCGGCGCACGACCAGCATGCCGCGCGAGGCGGTCGTCCCGTCGTCCTCATTCGTCACCGTCACGCGCACCGCAAACATCCGGGGCATCTGGCCGATCAGACCGCGGATTCCCGCACCGCGGTCCTGATCGATCATGCCGGCCAGCTCGCCGAGGTTGCCTTCCTTGAACGGCCGCTCCAGCGTGCGCACCACGGTGATGATGTCCGACGTCGTCATCGCGTACTCCACCGGGCCGAGCTGGTCCCAGGGGTGTCCGCAGATCAAGAGTTTGTTGCCAACCCGCAGCGTGGCGGTGCAGATGCCGCCGTAGTTGATGTCGCCGCGCACCTGCATCACGCCGATCGAGCTGCCCGCCGTCAGCGGTGCGGCTACGAAGGACGCGGACGCGGTTCCGTACTGCAGCAGCGGGAACTTCTGCCCCAGCACACGCTCGGCCAGGCGGAGCGCGCGTGGCGAGACGCCCGACAGCGTGGCGGGAAACGACGCCGGCACAAACGGCGCGGTTTGCGCCAGCGCCTGCTCGATCGATGCAGCCTCCGCCGCATCCCCGGCGACGACGACGCGCTGGATCGTCCGCCCGCCGACGTGGATCGGCCGTTGTGCGGTGAAGGTCCGCGGCCACAGTCCCTGCGGGGTGGAGCTTTCGACGTCCAGCAGCGGGAGCATCTCTTCGATCGGCGTCGCCAGTCCCAGGTCGATATCCGGCTTGTCCAGCCACAGGTAGCCCGCGGACAGCGCGCCCATCAACCGCCCGTTGATGTACATCGGGCTGCCGCTCATGCCCGCCGCGATCCCGCCGGCGCGATCGGTGACCGGGCCCGAGACCCGGAAGAGGATCAGGTGCTTGACCGGGATGACGCCGCCGCCGCCCTGTAGGACTCCGACGACTTCAAAGTTGAACTGGTCGATCCGCTGGCCCCGGACCACCGTCCGGCCGACGCCGCGCAGACCGGGTTTCACTTCGCTCAACGGGATAATCGGCGGGATGCCGTTCTGGGACTGCGCCCACCCCGCCGTCAACGGCACGAGCAACGCAACCACCAGCACGGCCACCGCCACCACTCTTGCGATCACGATCGTTCCTCCCCTCGTGGATTCCTAAGGGTGATTCGCGGCCCGACATTCAAATCCCCTGGGTCTGCGCTGCGGCGGCAACAAACCTGAATCCGCAGCGACGCGTGGTGCGTCTTAGAACGGCGGGAGGGGAAGAAGGTTTACCGCGGTTCGATGCGCGCGACCAGCACCCCGCGCTCGATCTGCTGGCCGGACTTCACCAGGACTTCCCGCACGATGCCGGCGCGGGGAGACCGTGCGGCGACGCTGATGGATCCTGTCAGGGGTGTGCGCACATAGACCAGGGGCTGCCCGTCGTCGACGACATCGCCGACGCTGACCAGGGGCTGGGCCTCCACGACCCCGGCCAAGGCGCTCTTCACCTCCAGCCACGTCGGCGGCGTGGCCGCGAAGGCGGCCGATGCGACCGCGACGATGATGAAGATGATGACCGCACTGACCCGTCGTCCCATTGCTTCCTTATTATACCCCCTCCCAACCACCAACTCTTAAGCCCCAAACTCCTTGGGCTTGTCGGGGCTCCTACGAAAGTACCAACGCAGGCCGGCCACGATCCGTTCGGCCGCGCGGCCGTCTCCGTAGGGATTCTTCGCCCGCGCCATCGCCTCATACGCAGGGCGGTCGGTGAGCAACCGAGTGGTCTCTTCCACAATCCGGCTGCGCGAGGTTCCGACCAGGCGCAGCGTGCCCGCCGCGATTCCCTCCGGACGTTCCGTGATCCGCCGCAGGACGAGGACGGGCGTGCCCAGCGCCGGGGCTTCCTCCTGCAGGCCGCCGGAATCCGTCAGCAGCAGGTAGGCCTGCTCCATCAGGCGGACCCACGGGCCGTAGTCCGGCGGCTCGATGAGGTGGATCCGGGGATGCCCGGTGAGCATGTCCCCGACGACCCGGCGGACGGCCGGGTTGAGATGGAGCGAGAAAACGACCTCCGTGTCGGGAAAGCGCTCGAGGATGTCGAGCAACGCCTGATAGATCTCCCGCAGCGGAGGGCCCCAATTCTCCCGGCGGTGGGTCTCGACCAGCAGCATGCGGCGGCCGTCGAGGTTCGGCACGCCGGGCACGGAGATCGTGGCGGCGGCCTCTCGGGTGGCGAACAGCGCGTCGATGACCGTATTCCCGGTGACGATGATCGCGGCATCGGGCACCCCTTCCCGCCGCAGGTTCTCCTTCGCCGCCGGCGTGGGAGGAAAGTGCAGGTCGGCCAGCGCCGTCGTCATGCGCCGGTTGAGCTCCTCGGGGAACGGCTGGTATTTGTCGTAGGTGCGCAGCCCGGCTTCAACGTGCCCGATCGGAATCTGCCGGTAGTAGGCGGCCAGCGCCCCGACGAACGTCGTGTGCGCATCGCCCTGCACCAGCACCATCGCCGGCCGGAGCTCGTCCAGCACCTCCGACAGCCCGGCCAGCGCCCGGGTGACGATGTCGACGAGGGATTGTTCGGGGAGCATGATGTCCAGGTCGCGGTCGGGCCGGATGGCGAACAGCCGCAGCACCTGGTCGAGCATCTCGCGGTGCTGGGCGGTGACGACCACCTGAGGCGCAAAGTCCTCGCTCGCCGCCAGCGCCCGGATCACCGGGGCCATCTTCACCGCCTCCGGCCTGGTGCCGAAGATGGTCATGATGGGAATGCGCTGGGCCGGCTCAGACACTAGGAACGTCGGGCACGTCGGGCACCGGCGTGCGCCAGTGGAACAACCCCAATCGCCGCGCGGCGACGATGAGCACCCCGACGATCACCCCGAGCATGACCAGCGAGGCGGTGCGGTTCACGCCCGCCGCCGCGAGTCCCCCCAGCCCCAGCACGGCGCTGAGCAGGTAGAGGACGAACACCGTCTGCCGCTGGCTCAGTCCCCGATCGAGCAGCAGATGGTGCAGGTGGCCGCGGTCGGGGAGGAAGATCGATACGCCGCTGCGGCGGCGGCGGACGATCGCGTACCCGGTGTCGAGGATCGGCAGGGCGAGCGCGAGGATCGGCACGGCCAGGCTGAGCGCCGTGGCCGTCTTGGCCAGTCCCTGCACGGCGGCGACCCCGAGGAGGAACCCCAGCAGCATCGAGCCGGAATCCCCCATGAAGATGCGCGCGGGGTTGAAGTTGTAGCGCAGGAAGCCCAGCGCGCTGCCGACCACGCCGGCGGCGAGGACCATCAGGGCCGCCGCGCCGCGGTACGCGCCGGCGGTGAGCAGGGTGACGCCGGTAATCGCGGCCACGCCGGCGGCGAGGCCATCCACCCCGTCGATGGAATTCATCGCAATCGCCATCGACCCCAGCCACACCGCCGTGAACACATCCCCGATCAGCCCCAGCGCAACAGGCGCCCCGGACAGGGGGTGGGTCAGGAACTGGGTCGTCAGCCCGAAGAACACCGGGATCGACGCCGCGGCGTAGATCAGCGGGAATTTGATGCGCCCCGCCAGCGGCCGCAGATCATCGATCACGCCCAGGGCCGTCAGCGCCAGGGCGCCCAGCAGCACGCCGACCAGCGGCCGGGGCAGCGCCGCATAGGGGACCGCCAGGATGAAGTACCGCGGCTCACGGACCAGCGCGATCGGCTTGTCGATCGGCCAGGTCAGCAGCAGGGCGGCCATCACCCCGGCGAAGATCGCCAGCCCCCCCAGGCGCGGCATCGGCTGGGCGTGGATGTGCCGGCCGCCGGGGAGCGTCACGGCCCCGACGCGGCGGGCGATCCATTGCATCTCGTGGGTGAGCGCGTAGGTGACGACCAGCGCGACGATGCCGGCGAGGACGTATTGCGGAATGCTCATGAGCCTATTCTACCTACCGGTCGAACAGTTCGCTGAGCGACCGGTCGAGGTGAATACGCTCGATGGCGTCGGCCAGCAGCGGTGCGACCGAGAGGACCGTGATCTTCGGGGAGAGTTTCTCCGGTGGAATCGGGATGGTGTTCGTCACCACGAGCTGCATGATCGGGCTGCTCTCCAGGCGCTGGATCGCCGGGCCGGAGAGGATGGCGTGCGGGGCACAGGCGTACACCGCGGCGACGCCGCGCTTGACCAGCGCTTCGGCCCCCATCGTCAGCGTGCCGGCGGTGTCCACGATGTCGTCGACGAGGATCGCGGTCTTCTTGTAGACCTTGCCGATCACGTGCACGATCTCTTTCACCTGGTTGGGCTTATCCCGGCGCTTGTCGATGATCGCGATCGGAGCGCCGACCTGCTTCGCGAACTCGCGGGCCCGCGGCACGCCGCCGACGTCGGGCGACACGATCACGACGTTGCCCAGATCCATTCGCGCGAAGTGATCGGCCAGGATCATCCGCGACGGCAGATGGTCCAGCGGGATGTCGAAGAACCCCCAGATTTGTCCGGCGTGCAGATCCACCGTCAGGATGCGGTGACAGCCCGCGGCGGTGAGGAGGTTGGCGACCAGCTTGGCGGAGATCGGTTCACGCGGCTTCGTCTTGCGATCCTGACGGCCGTAGCCGAAGTACGGCAGGACGGCGGTGATGCGGGCCGCGGACGCCCGCCGCAGCGCATCGACGATGACCAGCAGCTCCATCAGCCGCTCGTTCACCGGCGGCGCGGTGGGCTGCACCACGAAGACGTCTTCGCCGCGGACGCTTTCCTCGATGCGTACGCCGACCTCGCCGTCGGCGAAGCGGAAGATGCTCATGTCCGCCAGCGGCACGCCCAACTGCAGCGCGATCTCCTCCGCCAGCGCCGGGTTGCCCGGACCGGTGAACAGTTTCAGCCGCGCGCCCTCCGGTCGGGCGGGGACGCGGCGTTCCTGCGGGGTGCTAACGGTCTGCTGTGACATGCCTGATCACCCGCGCCGGCACGCCGACAACCACCGCACCGTCCGGAACATCCCGGTTCACCACCGAGCCGGCGCCCGTCATCGCTCCCCGCCCTACCCGCACCGGCGCGATCAGCATCGTGTCGCTGCCGATGAACGCCCCGTCCTCGATGGTCGTGGGGTGCTTGGTCTTCCCGTCGTAGTTGACCGTGACGGTGCCGGCCCCGATGTTGACCCGTGTGCCGATCGTCGCGTCGCCAAGATAACTCATGTGGTGCACGCGGGTATGGTCGCCGATGACGCTGTTCTTCATCTCCGCATAGGTGCCGATCTGGACATGCCGGCCGACCCGCGTGCCCGGCCGCAGGTGGCTGTACGGGCCGATCCGGGTGCCCTCGCCGACGATGCTGGCGGTGACGGTCGAGGCCACGACGGTGACATCGTCGGCCAGGGTGGCATCGATCAGCCGCGCGCCGGGCCCCAGCACGCAGCGCCGCCCCACCGACGTCGCCCCCTCGACGAACGACTGCGGATGGATCACGGTGTCCCGTCCGATCACGATGCCGGTGTGGACGTAGGTGGAGACCGGATCCACCACCGTCACGCCTTCAGCCATCAGGCGGTCCAGGATCCGCCGCCGCATCAGTGCCTCCGCGGCGGCCAGCTCGGCGCGGGAGTTGATGCCGATCGTCTGCTCGGCGGGCGCCTTGACCGCGGCGACGGCGCGTCCGTGCGACAGCAGCCAGCCGACGGTGTCGGTGAGGTAGTACTCGCCCTGCGCGTTGTCCGCCGTCAGCGCGGCGAGCGCCGCCCGCAGGGCATCCGGATCGAATGCGTAGGTCCCGGCATTGATCTCCCGCACGCGCGATTCGTCGGCGGAGACATCCGCATCCTCCACGACGGCGCGGACGCCGCCGGACGGATCGCGCAGCACCCGGCCGTAGCCGGCGGGATCCTCGACGTCGGTGGTCAGCATGGCCGCGGCCGCGCCGGAGTCCTGGCGGCGGACGATGAGCTCCCGCACGGTCTGGGGGAGCAGCAGTGGGGTGTCGCCGTACAGCACGAGGATCGACCCCCCGGCGCCGGCGAGCAGCGGCAGGGCCTGGATGACCGCATGGCCGGTGCCCAGCGGCTGGGATTGTTCGACGCATCGCCCGCGGCCGCCGACGGCGGCCCGCACGCCATCGGACGCCGGTCCGACGACCACGATCGGATCAAGGATGCCCAGACCTTCGAGGATGTCCAGCGCGTGGGCGATGAGCGGCCGGCCGCAGAGCGGATGGAGCACCTTGGGAAGGTCCGAGTTCATGCGCTTGCCCTTCCCGGCGGCGAGGACTACGGCATGGACTCGATCCATTCGACCCCCTAATGACTGACTCACGGCAGGATTTTCGGATGGTGCAGAGGCTTTCCTGCCCAAAATGCGGCGAACAGCGATCGGCGAACAGCGAATACAGAGCGAGTGCTACAACCTGCTCAGGTCGGTTCGCCGTTCCCGGTTCGCCGTTCCCGGTTCGCCGTTCGCGGTCTTAGGCTTCCCGCGTCCGGAACGTGGCCAGGGCGAAACTGAACGTGGCCGCGGCGACGGCGCCGATGATCAGCAGGTTGAACTCGAACCGGTGGGCCACGAGGAACTGCGCCAGGGCGGTCCCGCGGTAGACGACGCCCCGCAGGGCGTCAACGCCGTAGGTCAGGGGATCGAACCGCATCAGGGTGGCCATCCAGGCCGGCACGCCGCGGAGCGGGAAGAACGCGCCGGACAGCAGCCACATCGGCACGATCAGGAAGTTCATCACCACCTGGAACCCTTCCATGCTGGTCATGCGCGAGGCGATGGCCAGCCCGAGACTGGTCAGCGCGAACGCCATCAGGAACATCACGATCCACAGCTGCACGACCTGCCCCGCCCCCAGGTGGATGCCGACCAGCGGCGACAGCAGGAGCAGGAGCGTCCCCTGCAGGGACGCCACCGTTGCCCCGCCCAGCACCTTCCCGAGGACGATGCTGGCGCGCGAGATCGGCGCGACCAGGATCTCTTTGAGGAACCCGAACTCGCGGTCCCAGATCACCGAGATCGCGGCGAACAGCGACGTGAACAGGACCGTCATGCCCAGCACGCCTGGGAACATGAACGCCTTGTACGAAAACCCCTGCGGGATCGCGGAGGCCCGGAAGGTCGCCCCGAAGCCGGTGCCCATGACGACCAGGTAGATCAGCGGCTGGGCCAGCGCGCCGACGATGCGGACGCGTTCCTTGACGAACCGCGTGAGGTCGCGCAGCCACACCGCGTAGACGGCGACCACCTCATGCCGCCACGTCCCCGCTCCCAACGTGACCGGAGCCGCCTGCACCCTTGTGTCGGCCATCTGACGCTCCCCTCCCTTTCGTCTTATGGCGTCTTATCGCGTCTTATGACGTCTTGTCGCGTCTTGTGGCGTCTTATCGCGTCCTAGCGCCGGCCCCACACCCGCGCCATCGTCCGTAGCCGGTCCACATTGGACGCGGCCTCTTCGCGGATGGCGTGCCCGGTGAGTTTGAGAAAGACGTCGTCGAGCGTCGGCGGCTGGACGGTCACCGACTCCACCAGGCCGGGGAACGCCGAGACGACCTGCGGCACAAACTCCGCCCCGCCCTCCCGTTCCAGCACGACCTGGCCGTCGGCCAGCCGCGCTTCTGATCCGAACCGCGCACCCAGCTCGGCCGCCAGCCGCCCCGGCTGCGGGGATCGCATGGTGATGACGTCGCCGCCGACGCTGCGCTTCAGCGCGAGCGGCGTGTCGAGGGCCACCAGCCCGCCGTGATCGATGATGCCGATCCGGTCACAGTGCTCGGCCTCCTCCATGTAGTGGGTGGTCATGAAGATCGTGACCCCCTCGCGCCGGTTGAGGTCGCGCACGTACTCCCAGATGCGGTTGCGGGTCTGCGGATCGAGCCCGATGGTCGGTTCATCGAGGAACAACACCCGCGGGAAGTGCAGCAGACCCCGGGCGATCTCCAGCCGGCGCTTCATCCCTCCGGAGAACGTCCGCACCTGGGAGTTCCGACGGTCGGCCAGCTCGACGATCTGCAGGGCCTGGTCGATCCGCGCCGACGCCAGTTCGCGGGGGACGCCGTAGATCATGGCGTGGAACCACAGGTTCTGTTCCGCGCTGAGTCGATCGTCCAGACTCGGATCCTGAAACACGATCCCGATCGACTTGCGGACGTCGTTGGGCTGGTGGACGACGTCGAACCCGTTCAGGGTGACTTGACCGGATGTCGGCAGCAGCAGCGTGGCCAGGACCTTGATCGTGGTCGTCTTTCCGGCGCCGTTGGGCCCCAGGAACCCGAAAATCTCCCCCTCGCCCACGTCGAGGGACACGCCCTTGACGGCCTCGATCGGCCCGTAGCGCTTCCACAACTCCTGGACCTGAATGATCGGGGTCGTCGACATGGGGGCGTGCTCACCCTACCTCGGAGGCGAACTCCCTGACACCTCGCACAACGTCGGAGACCGCGTGCCGCATTCCCCGGCATCGGGAGTGACGGCGTATGACGCGTCCGGCGTTTATCCGGCGACGGCGCGACCGAAGAAGGCTTCGCGGAGCGCGGGCACGAGGCTGCGGCGGCCGAGCCGCCGAAGCACCGCCTCGGCCGCGACCCGCCCGCTCTCGGCCCCGCCGTTCATGAATCCCTGGAAGTCGCTGGTGTGCTCGCCGGCAAAGAACAGCGGACCCACCGTCAGGCGCTCCGCGCCGGAGATGCCGGTGGTCTGCCCGGGCTTGTAGGCCGAGTAGCTGGCGTTGATCCACGGATAGACCGGCCAGTCCATCCGCGCGACCCGGTTGTTGAACTGCGCCGACGCGCCGCGGTAGATCTGGTTGAGCTGCGGGAGGTACTCCGTCGCGCGCTGACGTGCGGTGCGCTGGCGCTGCAGCACGCCGGACTTGCCGCCGAAGTAGATCGTGTAGCCCCCCAATGGACCCGGCTGGAGTTGCGTGTTGTCCCATCCGCACTGCAGCGGCAGGTCACTGTACATCTCGCCGGTGTAGCCCTGGTCCCGCCACAGACGGGTCTGGAACCCTAAGAAGAGTTTCGAGTTCGTCCCGTATCCCAGCTCGCGGATCGCCTTCCACTTGATGGGCGGAAGCGGGACGGTGATCTCCACCTCGCGCAGCGTCGTGAACGGGATCGTGATGATCGCGATGTCGGCGGATACGTCCACGGTCCCGCTTCCGGACCGCTCGAAGCTGAGCATCACCCCGCGGCCCCGGGGTTGGATCGCGACGAGTTTGTGGCCCAGGTTGATATCGCTGCGGACGTAGCTGGCCAGGATGTCCGGCACCTGCTGGTTGCCGCCGCGGATCTTGTAGCGCTGGTCGCTGGAGCCGTACAGGTCCCACTGGCCGCGGGGACCAAACGTCGTGCCGATCTCCCCGATCAGGTTGAGGGCGGACTGCTGGTCTGAGTCCAGCCCGTCCTCGTTGACCCAGGCGATGGTCAGGAAGTCGTACAGCCATCCCCGCACGCCGATCTTCTGGAGGTACGCATCGATCGACATCCGGTCGAGGGCGATGACCTGCGGGCCCCCGGGATGCTGGTAGCCGACGTCGTCCGGGACCTTGTTGTCGTCGGCCGCCATGATCTTCGCAAAGGGGCGCAGGGCCTCGATCACCTGGCGCTGGGTGTAATGCCGGCCGCCGAAGTAGAAGGTCCGGTCCAGCTTCTCCTCACTGGGCGCAAACGTGTCGATCAGGCTGAGGTTGAACCGGCGCACGAGGGCGAGCAAGTCGACGTGATCGCTGTCCACGAACTCGCCGCCGAACTCTGTCACCAATCCAGGGCCCATCACGTCCTTCATGCTGAACATGCGTCCGGAGGTTCGCGTCGATCCTTCGTAGATCGCGGCACGCAGCCCGGCGTTGCGCAGGTGGTAGGCGGTGTTGAGCCCGGCAATCCCCGCACCCACGATGACGATGCGGGGCTGCGCCGCCGCCTCGATGGGCACCAGCCATGGGGACGCGGTCCGGGCCACGACCGCGGCGCCCACGGTGGCCAGCGACGTCCTCAAGAAATCGCGGCGGGTCAGTCGGCGCTCGTGATCGATCTCGATAATCTCATCGACCGGCGGTGCGCCGGGCTGGTTCGAGGCCCGGGCGAGCGCCAGGGCGCGCCTGACCTCGGAGAACAACGCCGTGCGTGTGCCTCGCCGTCGGTGAATCTTCATGGAAGACCTCCACGCCGGGGATGAAAACTGCGGTCGGATTCTGGAAGGGGGTCGGTTCTCCTGCTGCTGCGATTAGAACTCCACGGGCATCGCGCGGTGGCCGCGGATCACGAACCCGCCGGTATATTCGACCGGCTCGCGCGCGATACGAATCGCCGGCAGGCGCCTGAGCAGCGTTTGAAACGAGGTCTGCAGCTCGACCCGGGCCAGCGGGGCGCCGATGCAGTAGTGGATGCCGAGTCCAAAGGTCAGGTGGGGATTGTCGGCTCGGGTCAGGTCGAGCCTGTCGGGATCGGCGAACCGGCGGGGGTCGCGGTTCCCCGACGCGTACAGCAGCGCCACTTCCATCCCGCGTCGCAGCGCGATCCCCTTGATCTCGAAGTCCTGCAGCACCCAGCGCTCAAACATCGGCAGCGGAGAATCGTAGCGCAGCAGCTCTTCCACCGCTGCCGCGAAGAACCTGGTATCGCCCAGCCGCGCCGCCTCCGCGGCCCGGGCCTTCTGCTCGGGATGGTGATGCAGCGCGAGCATCCCCAGCGTGGTCCCGTTCAC
>JBIOXT010000012.1:0-16746 GCA_044869795.1 bacterium
GCTGAGCTTACTTTGACGCGTTGGAAAAGTCGTAGGTGATGTTCAGGGGCGAGGGATCGATCCCCCTGACGTTCGAGCGCATCCCGATCTGCCGCAGCGGGTAGGCAAAGATCACGTACGGACCCTCATCGAGCACGACCTTCTGAATGTCGCGATACATCGCCTCGCGCTTCGCGCGATCCCGCTCTCGCACCGCGGCCTGCACCGCCTGCTTCACCGGGTGATCCCACTGGTTGCGCCAGGCAAGGACGCGGCTGTCGAAGTCCGCGAACGCCTTGGCGAGGTTGTCCGGGTCAGGGTAGTCGGCGCCCCAGCGCGCGATGACGAACTGGTGGCGCTGCGCCCGGTAGGTCGTCGTCACGTCGGCGCTGCGCAGGACCTTGACATCGACGTTGATCCCGATCTGCGCCAGATCCTCTTTGATCTTGGCGGCCACGTCGGGCAGCGGAATCTCCGTGGAGACGATCAGTTCGGCGTTGAATCCCCGCTCCAGTCCCGCCTCGCGCATCAGGGCGCGCGCCCGGTCGAGGTTCTTGCTGTACGGCCGGTCCGGCAGATGGCCGAACATCCCGGCGGGCACGATGGTCTCGCCGACGTCGATCGCATCCTCGTAGATCCGTTTGAGCGCATCATAGTCCACCGCGAACTTCACCGCGGTGCGCACCTGCCGGCTGCGGAAGGGCTCGTAGCCCACGTTCATCGCCAGGTACCGAATTGAGAACGTCGGCGTGGACTTGACGACAAAGCCCTGGGCCGGCGTGAGCTGCCGGACCTGGGAGGGAAGGAGGCTGAGGGCCACGTCGATGTCGCCGCGCTGCAGGGCCAACAGCTGCGCGGTCGGCTCGAGGATCTCCTGGATGAAGACGCGGCCCATCGGCGGCCGGCCGCCCCAGTAGTTGTCGAACGCCTTCAGCTCGATCTTCAGGTTTCGGCTCCAACCGATGAGCTCGTAGGGGCCCGACCCCGCGTCGTGATCGGCCAGCCATTTGTTTGCCAGCGGATCGGCGGGTGTCGCGTTCCGCTGCACGACCGCCGGGTCGACGATGCCGGTGACCGCGTTGGCGAGGACCGAGGCCATGAGCACATCGGGCATGGCCTGGCTGAACCTCACCCGCACCGTGTCGGCGGCCGTCGCGACGACGTCGTCCGGCGATTTGATGAAGTCGGTGACGATGAACGACGGCGACAGCTTCAAGCGGTGCGCGCGGCGGATGGAGAATTCCACGGCCCGCGCATCGACAGGATTGCCGCTGTGAAACCGCATCCCCGGACGCAGCCGGAACGTGTACGTCGTCAGGTCCGCGGACGCCGTCCAGGAGATGGCGGCCTTCGGCACGGCGCGCGTGAAGTCGCGGCTGAAATCGACCAGCGTATCGTAGAGGTGGTTCGCCACCCAGACACTGGCAAACTCGAACGCCTCAGCGGGATCGAGGCTGACGGAATCCGAGATGACGCCGCCAAAAACCAGGACGTTGCCCGGGACCCTGCTGGGGGGCGGGGCCGCCGCGGCCGGCAGAACCAGCACCAGCACCAACAGCCCAATTACCAGCGCGTGCCGGCTGGACATGTGCATCTTCCTCCTTTTGGAGCGGCTGGACTCAGGTGTGGGCTTCGCCCTCTGCACCGCCCGCCCTTCACCCCTGGTAATACCGCTCCGGGCGGGGCCGCTGTCTAGCGCAGGCGCGGGGCTGGGTGCGTCTCGGGCCGGGAGGACAGCCAGGTGGCAATCTGAACGCGCCGCCGGAGACCAAGCTTGCGTAGAATCGCTACGACGTGGCTCTCAACCGTACGCTCGCCGATCCGCAGCGCCAGGCCGATCTCCCAGTTCATCAGCCCGGCGGCGACGAGCATCGCCACTTCGCGCTGACGGGCAGACAGGCTGAGCGGTCCCCGGCCGTTCGATCGACCGGGGGCTGCTCGCCGCATCGTGAGGCGCCGCGGGACTTGCTGCATCCGCGTCGTTCAGCGGATGACCGGATACCCGCGCGCATTCCACTCCCGCATGCCCAGGACCATCGTCTTGACGTTGGTGTACCCGAGCAGTGTCAGGGCCATCGTGACCTGGGCGGATCGGAACCCGGACGGGCAGACCGTGATGATCTCCGCGCTGCGCGAGGCCGGCAGGCGGCTCAGGTTGGCCGGGACGCTCCGGATGGGGATGTTCACCGCCCCGGCGATATGGCCGGAGGCAAACTCGTTGATTTCCCGGACATCCAGCACAAACGGCAGATCTTTCGCATCGAGCCTGGCCTTGACCGCATCCGGCGTCACCGACTTGTAGTCCTCAGGCAGGTAGGTCAAGAAGCCCAGGACCCGAGTCTGCAGCAGGGGGACGTTGCCGACCGCGACCGACGTGGCTCCGAGCAAGATCACCAACGCTACGACACAGCCAAACCTGAACATCTCCGTTCCCTCCTTTGGGCTCTGAATGTTGAGATCAGCCTACCGGGAGGGTATCGGGCGGCCGCATCCGTGGAAGTACGGATACCCGCGGTGGAGGACTACTGCAGGCGGTTGGCCACGGCCCAGGCGGCGATCTGGGCGCGGGAACGGAAGCCGAGCTTATTGAGGATGTGCTGGACGTGGCTTTCGACCGTGCGTTCGCTGAGGAAGAGCGTCGCGGCCACTTCTCGATTTGAGAATCCGCGCGCGACGAGCGACGCGACCTCCTGCTCGCGCGCACTCAGGACGCTCTCCTGGGGCGTGGACGCGCCGCCGGGTGGCGTTTCGGCGACGGCAAACGCGATGACGGCGTGCGGTGACATTGCGGCCGCATCGGCGGAAAGGGCAGAGAAGACCGTATTGCCCAGCGCGGCCCTGACGGTTGACAGCATGGCCTCGAACTGGGCGCGGACGGCGTCAGGGAGCGCGATTTTCGCCCCACGCCGGATCGTGCCGGCCGAAGAGAGCAGCGTCGCCGCGCGCTTCCACTTTCGCCGCGACGTCGCGATGCGAGCAAGGCCTTGGAGGCAGGCGGCCATGCCGCCTGGGTTTCCCCATTTGTGCATCTGCAGCAGCGCGTTGCGATAATTCGTCTCAGCCTCCTCGGTGTCGCCCGCATCGAGGAGCACCGCCGCCTGACGGGCAACGAGCACGGCGAGAAACATCGGATCTCCGATCTCGCGGGCGGTTTTGAGGGCCAGGCCGGCGAACTCACGCGCGCGTGAAGCTTGGCCCAGTCCGCTGTGCGCCCGAGCGAGAAGGCCGAAGACGGATGCTACGCCGAAGCGGTCACCGGCATCTTCGAGGAGCACCAGGGCCTCCTTGGCCTGCGCGATCGCCCGGTCATAGTCTTTTCGGTCTATGGCAATGTTGGCGAGGCCGTCCAATGACCATCCGATCCCCCGCAGGTCATTCAGTTCCCTCGCCAAGGCAAGGCTCCGTTCGATATAGGCGGCCGCCTGCGACAGGTCGACGCGATCCGTCTGGTGCATCCCGACGCTTCCTTGGGTGTGGTACCCTAGCAGGCGCGATACGGCGGCGATGCCCCACTTATCGCCGAGCCGTTCGAACATCTCGAGACTGGCCTCTGCCAGTTCGCGCGCGCGATCGTGATCCTGCCGGCTGCTGGCGACCAGCGCAAGCTGGCGCAGGGCGTCGGCGGCCAGGCGAAGGTCTCCCTGCGCGTCCGCGAGCCGGCGGCTTTCTTCGAGGAGCGATTCCGCCCTGGCGTAGTCGTGCCGGTACCATGCCAGGACGCCTGCCCCGAACGCGGCGTTTGCCCGGGCGGGCGTCGCTGCCGCCGGATCGGCAGTGAGCGCGCGTTCCATCCACTCCTGGCCTTCCTGCCAGAATCCCCGCGTGTTCCAGAATCGCCACAGCGCCGCCGCCAGCCGCAGCAGCCGCGCGGCATCGCCGGCAGCCAGGCTCCATTCCAGCGCGGCGAGCAGGTTGTCATGCTCAACATCCAGCCTTGCCATCCAGCTGCCCTGGCGCGGACCGCGCAGGTCGGGGGCGGCTTGCTCGGCAAGGTCGAGGAAGTAATCGCGGTGCCGCCCGCGGACCGATTCGGCTTCGCCGCTGGCGATCAAAGCCTCCCGGGCATATTCCCTGACGATCTCGAGCATCCGAAACCGGCCGTGATCGGCCACGACCAGGGATTTCCCGACCAGGTAAGTGAGCAGATCGGCTGCTACCGGCGCTCCATCCGCGCAGATGGCTTCGATGGCGTCCAAGGATGCGCTGCCGGCAAAGAGCGCGAGACGACGGAATAGCACCCGTTCAGGCTCGGACAGCAGGTCATGACTCCAATCCAGGGCCGCCTTAAGCGTCTGGTGCCGTGGAAGCGACGTACGGATGCCGCCGGCGAGCAGTTGCAGCCTGCTGTCCATGCGCCGGGCGATCTCTTCCACCGGCAGTGCGCGGATCCGCGCGGCCGCCAGCTCAATGGCCAGTGGAACGCCATCCAGATGACGGGTCAGCGAGGCGACGGCCGCGGCGTTGTCTGCGGTGAGCGCGAATGCAGGATCGGCGTCGCGGGCCCGCTGCACGAACAGGTCGACCGCCTCGAACGTGGCTAGATCGGCAGCCGATACAGTCCCACGCAGATCGGGCGCCGTAAGCGGAGGGACCGCGTACGTTGCTTCCCCTCGGACTGCAAGGGCCTCCCGGCTGGTCGCCAGGATGCCCAGCCGTGGGCAGGTGCGCAGCAGTTGCTCGGCGAGTTCAGCCACCGCCGCTACAAGGTGCTCGCAGTTGTCTAAGACCAGCAAGACCCGGCGCCGCAGCAGATGCGCGGCGATCGACGTAGAGATCGATTGGTCCGCCTGCTCACGGATCCCGAGGGCAGAGGCGATGGCGCGGGGAACCACTGCGGTGTCGGTAATCGGCGCCAGCTCGACCCACCAGACACCGTCCGGATACTCAGCCAGGACCGCCGCGGCGGCCTCAGCCGCCAGGCGCGTCTTTCCGCTTCCGCCGGGGCCGGTCAGCGTGACAAGCGGCCGTTCGGCGATGAGGCGACGCACATCCGCAATCGCGGCGGTGCGTCCGACGAAACTGGTCAGCTGCCGCGGGAGATTGTGAGGAGTTGCGCGCCGTCGTTTGGTCGTCGTCCGGCGGCGGGTCGTGGTCATCGATCGAAGCGGACTCCGTACCGGCCCCGGCTGTAATCGTACATCAGGTCAGTGAACCGAAGAGGGTCCTCGAAGCCGCGGTACCCATCCTTGATCTGGGATAGCTGAATCATAAACCTGGCATCGCCATTCTGATAGAAGAAATACAGCGACCAGCGCTCATCGCGTTCCAAGACCATGTAATCGGATTCCAGGCCGCGGCTTCGCACGTGGTGCCAGGCGGCTTCCAGGTCGTCGACGACAAAGCCGATGTGGTGGATGCGCGATGGAATGCCCGGATTCAGCGGGCCCGGCGCGGCGTCGAACACGAAGATCGCGGTGTTGCCGGTCGTCAGCACGGTCTGGTGTTCGTCCTCCCGGATCAGGTGCATCCCCAGCACGTCGCCGAGGAATCGCTTGGCATCAGCCCGGTCGGCAACGGCAATGGCGATGTGATCGAAGCCCAGATTCCGCCAGGGTCCCGCGCGCTCGCCGAGAGGCTCTGAGGTCAGCCCAAACCTCGAAGTCCCGAAGTGGGCGACGGTTTCGCCGATGAACATATCCGGGTAGACCGGATCGCCCGCCGGCGTACGGATCGTGATGCGCCGCCCGACGCGCATCCGCTCGGGGAGCATCTGTTCGAGCGCTTCGTGAAATATGCTTCGCTCATCTAGGGTTCCGCTGAATTCTTCCCCATCCGTCTGAAATGTCAGGGCAATCGGCATTGACAGGGTCCCTCCGGCACCCTAGCATCGAAATCGGGCGACCAGACCGACGCGTCGGTCTAATTCTTCGCCCTGTCCAGGTCCCCTACGATGGCGCGATCCACCCAAGAAACCGCAACCAAAGACCGCATCCTGACCGCCGCCATGGAAGTGTTCGCCGCCAAAGGCTACCACGGCGCCGTGGTCGACGACATCGTTGCCGCCTCCCGGAGCTCGAAGGGCGCCTTCTACCACTACTTCTCCAGCAAACAAGATGTCTTTCTGACACTGATGGATGGACTTGCCGCGCTCGTTGAAGACGGCGTCGAGTCGGCCATCACCGAGCAGCAGGGCGGGTTGGCCAAGGTCGAGGCGGCGTTGCGGGTGGTGCTGGAGACGGCCGGCTCCCAGCGCGACCTCGTCAAGATCCTGCTCGTCGAGGCCGTGGGGCTGGGGCCGGCCCTGGAAGCCAAGCGGCTTGAAATCCACCGCCGCTTCGCGGCGCTCATTCAGCGGCATCTCGACCACGCTGTTGCCGACGCTTCGGTGCCAGCGCAGGACACGGCCCTGGCGGCGACCGCCTGGATCGGGGCGCTGAACGAAGTGATCACGCAATGGCTCGTCTCGAACGACCGCTCCCTGCTCGAGCGTCTGCCGGCCCTTCGGGCGTTGCTCCTTCGGAGCATCGGAGCCGACGAAGAGGCAAGCGGGCAAGCGCGCAGGCAGGCAAGCAAAGGATCCAGAGGTGGCTGAGTTCACGCTGGCGGAAGTCCTCGATGCGATCAGGCGCCACCTTGCTGACCGGCACGTGGTGACGCTGGCGACGTCGCACCACGACGAGCCGTGGGCGGCGACGGCGTTCTATGTGCCGCGCGACGTGGACCTTGTCGTCTGCCAGGGCAAGCGCGCCCGCACGCTGGCGCAGATGCTCGCCAATCCCCGGACTTCGTTCGCGGTCGATGACCGCAAAGCGGACGCCTGGCTCCAAGGACTGGGCACGGCGGCACAGCTGGCGGGCGAAGACGACGCCTGGGCACGTGAGGCGCTGCAGCGCGTGGCCCCGGAATTCACACGCCACTTCACCAATATGGAATATCCGACGCTGGCGATCCGGACCGATCTGCTGACGTTTGTGGACCGCCCGAAAGGCATTTATCCCCGGCAGCAGCTGGTGCTGCGGGATGGAGAATGGAGGTTCTTGGAATGACGACACGCCGGGTGATGATCGCGACGATGGTGTTGGTTCTTGTGATGCTGCTGGCGGCGCCGTGGCAGGCGCATGGGCAGGGCGGATCGCTGACCAAACTGCGGGTCGTGCATGTCCCGGTGTTGATCTTTGCGCCGCTGTACGTCGCAATCGAACGCGGGTACTTCGCCCAGCAGGGCATCGAGGTCGAGTTGATTACGACTCCCGGCGGAATCTCGTCGTTCGCGGTGCTGGCCGGCGGCAACGCCGAGGTCGTCGTCGGCGGGCTGGGTGCGGCGCTGTTCAACGCCGCGGCCCGCGGACTGGACTTCAAAGTCGTCGGTCCCGTGCATATGGAGAAACCGCCGGTCAGCACGCCGCTGGTTGTCAGCAAGCGGGCGTACGACAGCGGGGAGATCCGGTCGGTGCGGGACCTGCGGGGCAAGAGGGTGTCCGTCAACGTGCTTGGGTCGGCGACGGAGTTTTGGGCCCAGGCGGCGCTGCTGAAGGGTGGGCTCACCCTCGCCGACGTCCAGTTGGTCGCGGTCAATTTCCCCGATGTCCCGGCAGCCCTGGCGAATGGGGCGATCGCGGCCGGCCTGTTGGGCGAGCCGCTGGCCACCCTGGCCGAAGAGCAAGGCCAGATCGTCAGGCTGAGTGAGGACTTCATCAATGGGATCCAGGTGACCGCGCTGTACTACAGCGGCACGTTCATGCGTTCGCAGCCGAAGCTGGCGACGGGCTTCATGGTGGCCTGGTTGAAGGCGTGCCGGGATCTGTACGGCGATGGATACAAGCGCGATGACATTGCCGCGATCGTTGAGAAGTACACCCGCGTCCCGGCCGCAATCGTCAAAAAGGCCCGGCCTCCCTACCACGAGCCCAACGGCAAGATGAACTTCAACGACTTCAAGCGTCTGCAGGAGTTCTTCCGCAAGCGCGGTGAGCTGACGTACGAGCGGCCGCTGGAACCACAGCAGTACATCGACACGACCTTCGTCCGCCAGGCACTGCAGATCCTCGGGCCGTTTGCCCCTCCGAAATGATCACGGCAGCCCCCAGGGTCGCGCGGATCGACGTTTCGGGGCTGAGTAAGGTCTACCTCGGCCGGCGGGCGCGCTTCGCCGCACTGCAGGACGTATCGTTCACGGTGCGCGAGGGTGAGTTCTGCGCGATCATCGGCCCCTCGGGGTGCGGCAAGACGACGCTGCTCCACATCCTGGCGGGCCTCGCTGAACCGACGGCGGGTGCGGTACTGATACCGCGGCGCGCGCCGAACAGGATTCTCACGGCGCTGATCTTCCAAGGCATCAGCACGCTGCCCTGGCTGACCGTCAGAGCCAACGTCGAGTACGGGATGAAGCAGATGGGGGTCCCCCCGGCCGCGCGGAGGGAGCAGTCGAACGACCAGTTACGGCGCGTCGGGCTGGAGACGTTCGCCGACGCGTACCCACACGAATTGTCGGAGGGAATGCGCCAGCGGGTCAGCATCGCCCGGGCCATGGCGACCGACCCCGACATCCTGCTGATGGACGAGCCGTTTGCGAATCTCGACGAGCAAAACCGTCTGCTGCTGCAGGACGAGCTGCTCCGGATCTGGCAGGGGACCAGGAAGACCGTGTTGTTCGTGACGCACAGCATCGACGAGGCGCTGCGCCTGGCGGATCGCGTGCTGGTGATGACCGCGGCTCCCGGCCGGATCAAAACCGAGGTGGCCGTGCCGCTGGCGAGACCGCGCGAGTTCAGGGCCGTTCGTCAGAACCCGATCTACGGTGACCTCAGCGTTCGTTTGTGGGACGAGCTGCGCGACGAAGTGATGCAGGCCAGGCAAACCTTCAGCGAACGGCGAGCGACGAACGGCGAACGGGACACACCATGAGAGGACGGTATTGGTGGCTGGCGGTGGGGTCTCCCGTCGCGCTGCTGGCGATCTGGGAACTGCTCAGCCGGACGGGCCTCGCCGACCCGCGCTTCATTCCCCCGCCATCGGTGATCCTGCGCACGCTTGGTGCGATGATCGCCAGCGGTGAACTCCTGTTCCACATCGGCGTCAGTGTGCGCAGAGTGCTTCTGGGGTTCCTGCTCGGTGCGGTGCCGGCAGTGGCCGCCGGCCTGGCGATGGGGCTCGCGCGGCCCGTGCGGGCCCTGCTGATGCCGCTGGTGTCGGCAATCTACCCGATCCCCAAGATCGCCATCTATCCGCTGATCATCTTCTACCTCGGCATCGGCGAGGCCTCGAAGATCAGCATCGTCGCCCTCAGCATCTTCTTCCTGGTCCTGCTGAACACGATGGCGGGCGTGCTGGGCCTTGACCGAGCCTACTTCAACATCGCGCGCGCATACGGCGCCGGTCCCCGCGGGATCTTCACCACGGTCGCGCTCCCGGGAGCGATGCCGTCGATCTTCACCGGTTTGAAGCTGGGCATGGGCTTTGCGCTGATCGTGATCGTGGGGGCGGAGCTGCTGGGATCTGATGCGGGGATCGGTTTCCTCATCTGGCGGTCGTATCAGATCTTCGCCGTCGACCAGATGTTTGTCGGCTTGCTGGTGACGGCGATCCTGGGCTGGCTGGCGACGATCTCGCTTGACGGGTTAGAGCGGCTGGCGGTGCCCTGGAAGAATTAGATGGCGGTTCGCGTTTGGTGGCGCGCCGTCCGGCCCTTTTCGTTCACGGCCTCGGTCACGCCCGTCCTGGTCGGCTCCGCCGCCGCCTACTACGATGGAGTGTTCCGGCCGCTGCTGTTTCTCATCACGCTGGCCGCGGCGGTCAGCATCCACGCGGCGACGAACCTGATCAACGATTACTACGACCACCTCCGCGGCGTTGATGCCGATCAGCCCATCGGTCCCAGCGGGGTGATCCAGCAGGGACGTCTGTCGCCGCGCGCCGTTCGCACGGGCGCGCTGAGTCTGTTTGCGCTCAGCGGCGTGCTGGGTCTGTGGCTCATCGCGTTCCGCGGATGGCCGATCGTGGTCATCGGCGCGTTGAGCATCGCCGCCGGTTATGCCTATACCGGCGGCCCGCTCCCGCTCGGCTATCTGGGACTCGGTGACGTGGTCGTCTTCCTGTTCATGGGGTTGCTGGCCGTCGTGGGGACCTACTTCGTCCAGACGGGGGCGGTGTCGGCCGCAGCGGTGTGGGCCGCGCTGCCGGTGGCCGCGCTGGTCGACGCGATCCTCGTCGTCAACAACCTTCGAGATTTCGACAACGACCGGGCGAAGGGGAAACGTACCCTGGCGACCTTCATCGGCGTGGGAGCGACGCGCCTGCACTACGCCGGAATGCTGCTCTGCAGTTACGCCGCGGTGGTTGCCGGGATCCTCCTGGGCGCGCTCCCGCCGGCCGCGGCGGTTGTGGCGGTCACCCTGCCGCTGGCGGCCCGGGTGTGGAACGTCGTGCGGACGGAGAGCGATCCCCGGCTGTTGACGCGCGCGGCTCTACGCGGGACCGCGGGTCTGCACTTTGCAACCGGGACGCTGCTGGCCCTGGCCTTTGTCGTCAGCCGCTGAACCGCGGAAACGGGGAAACGGGGAACCGCGGAAACGGGAATTACCCGATAATCCGCACTGCCCGAGGCAGTCTGCTCAACACGCGATGGCCGCCGTCTGTAACAACGACGATCTCCTCTAGACGGACGCCGAACTGTCCGGGGAGATAGATCCCCGGCTCCACGCTGAACGTCATTCCCGCTTCGAGGGGCTGGTCATTGGTGTGCGTGATCGACGGGAGTTCGTGCCCCGATAGCCCGATGCCGTGTCCGGTGCGGTGGGTAAAGTTCATGCCGTAGCCGGCGCCTTCGATGACTCCACGCGCCGCCCGGTCGATCTCGCTGATCCGGACGCCCGGGCGAATCGCGGCCAGCGCGGCCTCGACGGCTTCGTCCACGACGGCGTGGACCTCGTCATATCGCGCCGGGGGCCGGCCGACAAACGCCATCCGCGTGATGTCCGACCAATACCCGTCGACGCGGCTGCCGAAATCAAAGAGGACCGGTTCGCCGTCGGCCAGGGCGCGTCCGCCGGTGTGGTGGTGCGGGAAGGCGCTGTTGGGACCGGAGGCGACGATGGTCACGGTATTCTCGACCGCGTCGGCCTCGCGGAAGGCTTCATCGGCGTTCCTGGCAACGGCAAATTCGGTGACATCCGCACCCAGGGCCGCCCATCCCGCTTCTACCGCACGGTCCGCGGTCCTCGCCGCGCGCTCCAGGGCGGCGATCTCCTCCGGCGATTTGCGCATGCGCAGCGGCGCGAGCACCGTCGATCCCGGGACGAACTCCGCATCGGACCACGTGCGCTGCAGCAGCAGCAATGCATCGGCCCGCATCGTGTCGCCGGCGGCGATCCGCCTGTGCGATCCCAGCATCTCATGCGCGCCGGCCAACGCGGCCGCCGGACCCGCCGCGTCCGCGTACGTGAGGAACGGATGGCGGACATACCGCTCGGCCTGGATCGCATTGAGCTCGGGCACGAGGAACACGGCGCGGTCGCTGGCCACGAACAGATAGCACGCGCGTTCGTCGGCGGTTGGGGAGAACCCCGTCAGATACCGCAGGTCGTCGCCCGGCGGCAGGGCCAGCAGATCGACGCGCGCGGCCGCCATGGCGTTGCGCAGGCGATCGAGGACCGCTGATGGCTGCATCTCCGCTTCGGATTTCGCCGCGCGCTTCCAAACCCTGCCCTGGTAGAATGCGTCTGTTTTGGGCATGGAACTGGGGGCCGAACGGCCGCGTAGTACACCTGGATGGTCTGAAATCGAAGAACCGGCGAGGTTGATCGGATGAAGCGTGTGATCGTTGGTCTGCTGCTGGTCTGCGTGCTTGTGCTGGCGTGCGCAGGACTCGGCGCCGGTGCGCCCGGGACGCCTCCCCGGATCGGCGACGATGACTTTGTTCCCGACGAGATCCTCGTGAAGTTCCGCGCCGATGTCGACCCCGCGAGCGTCGCCGGCTCGGTCGGCGCCCGGCTGTCCGAGCACATCGAAGCCCTCGACGTCTACGTGCTGAAAGTCCCCCTGGATACGGTGCGGAACACCGTCCTGGCGCTGACCAACAACTTTCTCGTCGAGTACGCCGAGCCGAACTACATCGCGCGAACCCAGCTCAATCCCAACGATCCCTACGATGATTCGATCTGCTACACGACCCCGTCCGCGGGCTGCGTGAGGCAGTGGGAATGGAAGAAGGTGAAAGCCTACGACGCCTGGGCCCTTGTGACCGGTGCGTCGGTGAAGATCGCGGTGGTGGACACCGGCATCGCAAAGTCGCACGAGGATCTGCCGGCGGTCTTTGCGCAGCGGAACTTCGTGAACAACACCAGCAACGCCGACGATGACAACGGGCACGGCACGCACGTGGCCGGCACGATCGGCGCCCTCACGAACAACAACCGCGGGGTCGCCGGCGCGAATTGGAGTGTCCGGTTGATGGCGGCGAAGGTGCTCAACGCCCAGGGCAGCGGATCGTACGCCGCCGTCGCGAACGGGATCATCTGGGCGGCCGACAACGGGGCCAAGGTCATCAACCTCAGCCTCGCGGGTTCGAGCCCGTCGACGACGCTGGAGAATGCCGTGAACTATGCCTGGAACAAGGGGGTCGTGCTGGCGTGCGCCGCCGGCAACGACGGGACAACAAAGAAAGTCTATCCCGCCGGCTACGAGAAGTGCATCGCGGTCGCAGCCACCAAGCAAGACGACACCATCGCCGGTTTCTCCAACCGCGGCTCGTGGGTGGACGTGGCGGCGCCCGGTGTGAAGATCCTGTCGACGATCCCGCTGTCGGCGGGATCCGGATTCTACGCCTACGACGCCTGGAACGGGACCTCCATGGCCACCCCGCACGTCGCGGGCCTGGCCGGGCTGGTCTGGGCTCGGGGCGTCTGCACGACCGCGCAGTGCGTGCGGGACCGGATTGAAAAACGCGCCGACGCCATCACCGGGACCGGCACGCTGTGGAAGTGGGGACGGGTGAACTACTACAGATCCGTGAATCAATGATCCGTTCGCTCTGACGGGGGAGCATTCGCCGGGTCCGAAGAACGTAACGGCGTGGCGCCCCCGCTCGAATCTCAGGCCGCAAGGCGCCGGCGCGTCCGGCGCATCATCGACATCCTCGCCGCGCGCTATCCCCAGCCGCGGATCCCGCTGCGCCACCGCGACCCGTTCCAGCTGCTGGTGGCGACGATCCTGTCCGCCCAGTGCACCGACGTGATGGTCAACCGGGTCACGCCCGTGCTGTTCGCCCGGTACCGGACCCCGACGGACTTCGCCGCCGCGCGGCCGCGTGACCTTGAACGGCTCATCAAGCCGACGGGTTTCTTCCGGCAGAAAACCAAAGCCCTGGTCGGCATGAGCCGGTCGCTGCTGGAACGCTTCGGCGGCCGGGTGCCGCTGACGATGGACGAACTCGTCACGCTCGAGGGCGTCGGCCGCAAGACGGCCAACGTGGTCCTCTCGGCCAAGCGCCTCGAGCCGTGGGGCCACGGCGGCAACGACGACGGTCTGGGGATCGTGGTGGACACCCACGTCCGCCGCCTCAGCCAGCGTTTGGCGCTGGCGACCACCGATGATCCGGTGAAGATCGAGCAGCAGCTGATGCAGATCGTGCCCCGCCCGGAATGGGATGGATTTTCGCTTCGGCTGATCTACTTCGGACGCGAAGTGTGCACCGCACTGCGGCCGCAGTGCCCGACCTGTCCGCTGAACCGGCTCTGCCCGTCGGCGCCGTACCGCGGCGCGCCGCCTTGGATGACACGAAAGAGCCGGAAACGGGAAACGGGAATCGGGAATCGGAGTTCGCCCAGAGTCTAAGATTATGGAGCAGCTGCCGAAGATCTACGCGTACATCGATCAGCACTTTGCCGCGCACCTGGAGCGCATGCGGACGTTCGTGCGCCAGCCGAGCATCAGCGGGGAAGGCGTCGGCATGGCGGAGATGGCCGATCTCGTCGCGCAGACGATCCGGGACATTGGCGGCAGCAGCGAGATCGTGCCGACCGGCGGCTGGCCGGTCGTCTACGGCGAGATCAACGAAGGCCGCCCGAAAACGTTGCTGCTCTACGGGATGTACGACGTGCAGCCGGTCGCTGGGGAGGACTGGGTGGTGCCCCCGTTTGCCGGGGAGGTCATCGAGTTCGACGGTCTCGCGCCGTGCGTGGTCAGCCGCGGCGCCACGAACCAGAAAGGGCCGCTCGCCGGCATGCTGTCCGCGGTGCAGAGCGTGCGGGCCGCGGCCGGGCGGCTTCCCGTCAACGTGAAGTTCGTCGTGGAAGGAGAAGAAGAGCTCGGCAGCCGGCACCTCCCGGAATTCGTCGATGCGCACCGCGATCGTCTGGACGCCGACGGCACGTACTTCGGGTCGTTCAGCCAGGACCGCACCGGGAAGCCGATCCTCTGGCTCGGCGTCAAGGGGATCGTGTTCTTCGAAATGACCTGCCGGGGCGGGACGTGGGGCGGGCCGACGAGCCGCGGGATCCATGGCAGCCAGGGCGCCTGGATCGCCAGTCCGGTGTGGCGGCTGCTGCACGCGATGACCACGATGGTCGGGCCCGACGAGCGCATCTTGATCGATGGGATCTACGACCGGGTCAAGCCCCCGACGCCCGAAGACGAGGCGGTGCTGGCGAAGCTCGCCCAGACCTTCAACGCCGACCTCGTGCTGCGCAGCAACGACGTGCGGAAGTTCAGGTACGACGCGGAGGGCGCGGACCTGCTGCGGCGCTACTTGTTCGAACCGATCCTCAACGTCGACGGCATCGCGGGCGGCCACTACGGGGCGGGAACCAAGACGCTGCTGCCGCACGAGGCGACCGCGAAGATGCACGTCCGGCTGGTGCCGGACATGGAACCCGAGCCCGTGCGCGAGCAGATCACCGCGCACCTGGCGAAGATCGGGTGCGAGGATTTCGAGGTGAAGTTCGAAGAGGGCTACCCCTGGGCGAAGATGAGTCCGTCCGCGCCGATCTCCCAGGCGATGATCAAAACCTTCCGGTCCTTTGATCTCGAGCCGGAGGTGTGGCCGAACATCGCCGGCTCCGCACCCTTCTACCTCTTCAGCCGCACGCTGGGGCAGCCGTTCACGATGGGTGGACTGGGCCACGGCGGCCGGGCGCACAGTCCCAACGAGTACGCTACCGTCGACGGGTTGCGGCGCTTCGAGAAGTCGGCGGCGAGGTTTTTCTACGAGTTCGCGGCGATGTGACCGCCGCCAGAGCGTCGAGCGGCAGGTGTAATCGCCGCACGGCGGCCGGACCGGGCCACCAACGGTACCGGTGCAGGTCGACGGTGAGGTTTCCGCGGACGTTCACACCGTCGCGCCGGAGCGCGCGCCGGTGTCCCGCGCGTCCGCCCGTATAGCCGGCTGCCAGCCCGCCGCCGCGGTTGACGACCCGCTGCCAGGGGATGTCCGCCCCGCCCGCGGCCGCGATCCATCCCACCTCCCGCGCACCCCGCGGTTTTCCCGCCAGTGCGGCCACCTGCCCGTATGTCACGACCCGCCCGCGGGGCACCGTCCGCACGATGGCCCGCACGCGGTCCCGAAATACCCCGCTCATCTGACCGGACCGACGAGCAGCGGAGGTAATTCCGCCAGGGAGCGCACGCGGGGACGGAACTCCGGATGATCATCGAACCGGTCGAGCAGGATGCCGCGCACGCCGGCGGCCTCGGCCGCCTGTACGTCGCGTTCAAGATTGTCGCCGACGCTTGCCGCGGTCCCCGCCGGCGGCTGCAGTCTCCGCAAGGCCGCTTCGAACAGTGCGGGATCGGGCTTCCACACGCCTTCGACCGACGAGACGATGACCGCCTCGAAGAACCCGCGCAATCCGAGGCGCTCCAGGGTCTGTTCGAGGGAAGGTTCCCAATTGGAGACCACGGCCAGGCGCAGCCCCTGCGCCCGCAGCGCCCTCAGCGCCGGCCGGGCGTCTCGGAACACCTTGAGGTGGCGCCAGCTCTCGGAAAACCAGTGGGCCAGGGCCGGGTAGAGATCGCGGTGCCGCGGGATCAACAGGTCCAGAAAATCCCGCGCCACCTCCAGCCACATCCGGCGCTCCTGTTCGACGGTGCGCACCTGCTCGATCAGGCTCCGGTACCGGGGGTTCACCGCCTCCAGGGTTTCGGCGATGCCGTCGCGGGTGACGATGATGTCGTGTTGGATGAAGAAGTCCTGCAGCAGGATGCGCAGGGGCCGGCGGTAGGCGATCAACGTGTCGCCCGCGTCGAAGAAGATCACCTCGATGCCTGCCAGGCTCACCGCGCGCCGTTCCCCTGGGGCACCGACGCGGGGTGCGGATAGCTCCGGCACACGCTCCGCATCGGGCATGTCGGGCAGGCCGGGCGCCGGGCGGTGCAGACTGTCGCGCCGAAATCCATCAGCGCCTGATTGAAGTCGTAGCCTCGCTGCGCCGGCAGCAGCCGCGCTGCGAGCGCCCACAGCTTCCGGTCCGTGACCGCGGCGTCGCGATGGAACACCCGTCGCAGGAGGCGCCGCACGTTGGTATCGAGCAGCGGGGCCGGCTGTCCGTGGGCGAACGTCATCAGCGCCGCGGCGGTGTACGGACCGATCCCCGGCAGACGCAGCAATTCGGGATGAGTCCGTGGGAGCCGTCCCCCGTGCTGTGTCACGACCACCCTGGCGATGGCGTGCAGGCGCAGCGGCCGGACATTGTAGCCCAGCGGGTACCAGGCCTCGCGGACCTCGCGCACAGCGGCGCGCGCCAGGGCGCGCAGCGAGGGGTATCGCCTCGTGAACTCGCGGTACTTCGGCACGACCCGCGCGACCTGAGTCTGCTGCAGCATGATCTCAGACAC
>JBIOXT010000013.1:0-2551 GCA_044869795.1 bacterium
GTCGCCGCCAGGCGGTGCCTGCGGCTGATCTCCGAAGAGGTTGCGGCCCCGGAACTGGCCCTTGACCGTCACTCGTTGCTCGGCATACCGCTCCGGTGCCAGCACGATGTTGCGCAGGCTGGGCGCGGTGAGCGGATCGGCCGGCCCCACCGACGTGACGTTGACGACGACGACCTCGCCCGGGCGCGGCCAGCTGGCCGTGGGATCGACGCCGAGCAGGCTCCGCAGATCCTTGCCGGAAAGCCGCCCGTCGTCTGGCTGCATACGACCCAGATCCCACAGTTCGCCGCGGACTTCGAGCGTGCCGGAGCCGCTGACGTCGCTTCGGATGAACGCGGGGATCGTGTCCGGGCCTGCGGCGAGCGACGCGCGCTGACCGTCCTGACGGATTTCGGCCAGCAGCAGCACCGATTGGCCGTTGTAGAACGCCGGAAATGTCTTGAGCGCCGGGATCGTCGCCGCGCGCCGCGTCATCGGCTGCGCCTCGGCCCCCGCGGCGCCCGACAGCAGCGCCAACGCCGCCGCCCACGGCACCAACCACGTCACATCCCGCACGATTCCCGTCACGCCAGCTTCCGCTGCCCGGCACGGAACAGCACGACGGCCAGCGCGAAGAACACGGCGATGCCGGCGATCTCACCGGTCGTTCCTTCGTGCAGAAAGCCAATCAGCCCCGTGGTTGCCGCATCGTCGGCCGCCATGACGATGTTGCGCCCGAAGAGGACCGCGTAGAGGATGCCGGCCAGCGAGCCGCCGGCGATGAGGCCGGAGCTGAAGAGGGTGCCGGCGCTGACGTCCGATTCCTCCCTCACCCCGGTCTTGCGTTCGACGAACCAGCGCACGACCCCGCCGGCGAAAATCGGAGCGGTTGTGGCAATCGGGAGGTACGAGCCGACGGCAAACGACAACGAGTGAATGCCGCACAGCTCGAGCACGACCGAGATGGACACGCCGCACAGGACCAGACCCCACGGCAGGTTCTGGCTGAGCAGTCCCTTGATGATCGTCGACATCAGCGTCGCCTGTGGCGCCGGCAGCGACTGCGACCCGATACCCATCACGTCGTTCAGGTAGAGCGTGGTGAAGCCGATCACCAGTGCCGAGGTCGTCACGCCGATGATCAAGCCGATCTGCTGGTACTTGGGTGTGGCCCCGACGAGAAAGCCGGTCTTGAGATCCTGTGACGTCGCGCCGGCGATGGCGGCGGCGATGCAGACGACCGCGCCCACGCACAACGCGATCGGCGCGTAGAAGTCGCCGGTCCATCCGGACGCCACAAACACCGTGCAGGTCAGGATCAGCGTTGCGATCGTCATCCCCGAAATCGGGTTGGATGAGTTGCCGATGAGCCCGGTGATGCGCGACGAGACGCTGACGAAGAAGAAGCCGAACAGAATGGTCAGGACCGCAACCACCGGACGGCCGTAGCTGGGCAGGCGCGGGACGGCGATGAGAAAGATCGCCAGAGCCGCCGACCCGGCCAGCACAATCGACATCGGCAGATCCCGCTCCGTCCGCGCGGTCCCCGCGACGCCGCGATCGCCGAGGCCCTTCATGCTCTCCCGGAAGCTGCCGATGATGGTCGGCATCGTGCGGGCGAGCGTGATGAGGCCGGCCGCCAGGACGGCGCCGGCGCCGATGTAGCGGATGTAGGCGCTCCACATCTGGCCAGCCGACATCTCCGACAGCTTCAGGCCGCTGGCCGGGACCGGCGGAAACGGAACTGGAATGTACTGGCCGAGGATGGTCAACAACGGCAGGAGGACAAGCCACGACAACACGCCGCCGGCAAACATCACCCCGGCAATGCGCGGGCCGATGACGTAGCCCACGCCCATGTACTCCGGTGAGATGTCGACGTTCAGGGTGGCGTTGGGATAGAAGCTGTCGCGCGGCATCGAGTGCCCGACCTCGGTCCGGAACAGCTGCACGATCCACGACAGCGCCTTCCATGTCGCGCCGATGCCCAGCCCCATGAACACGGTGCTGGCCAGCGCGCCACCCTTCTCTCCGGCCACCAGGACGTCGGCGCAGGCGGTGCCCTCCGGGTAGGGCAGGACGCCATGCTCCTTCACGATCAGCGCGCGCCGCAGCGGCACCATCATCAGCACGCCGAGAATGCCGCCGGCAAAGGCCATCAGCAGGATCTGCATGTAGTTGAAATACGGCTTGCCGAAGGGCAGCAGGAACAGCAGCGCCGGGATGGTAAAGACCACGCCGCTGGCCAGCGATTCACCAGCCGAGCCGATGGTCTGGACGATGTTGTTCTCGAGAATGGTCGACCCGCCCAGCCGCTTGAGCACCGAGATCGCGAGCACCGCGATGGGAATCGACGCGCTCACCGTCAACCCGGCACGCAGCCCGAGGTACACGGTGGAGGCCCCGAAGAGCAGGCCGAAGAGCACGCCCAGGATGACGGCGCGAATCGTGAACTCCGCCGGCGACATGCTGGCGGCCACGTACGGCTGAAACGCGGCGGAGGATGCGGCGGTCGTGCTGGGCGTGGAGTGAGCCATGGGGGAAATATATTGCAGATTGCAGATTGCAGATT
>JBIOXT010000014.1:0-2079 GCA_044869795.1 bacterium
TCGCGAACCTGCTCGGCTTCGTCGGGGCCAGCGCGCTCATCTGGGTTCCCGTGGTGATCGCGTGGGGCGCCGGTCCGATCGCCACGAGCCTTGCGCTCGCACAGCAGGTGCACGATCGGCCGTACTACTCGCTGGCCGCCGCGCTCGAGGGCGTGCTTCGTCCCCTGCCGGGGGCGGACTTCTTCGATCGCCTGCGGCTGGTACTGGGCGGAGCGGCGGCCGTGCTCACCGCGCCGTTCGCGCGCAGCCACAGCGCGCTGATCATGAGCGGCCTGCTCGTGTACTGCGTGACGTTGTACGCAGGCTGGTGGGGAACGTTCGCCTATCTCGCGGCGATCGCACCGGTCGTGTGCTGGTATATCGACGGTTGGCTCGGCCTCGACGAGGGGCGCGTGCGGTGGCCGGGTGATCCGGTAGGCGCGTTCGAGTCGGCGGTGGATCGGTTCTGGCCGTTGCGTGCGTCGCATGACACGTCGGCCGGCCTTTTCGCTTGACGTCCGAAACGCGCTCGATTAGCGTCAGTCGCCGTTGCCGGTTCAACCCTGGGGACCCTGTGCTCGAGGAGGAGACGGGATGGTGCCGATGGGTCGGGTGACGGCGTCGCGCAGCGGCCGTGAAAGCCGCGATCGCGCGGGCCTCTCGCCCTGGTTCGCTCTTGCCGCAGTTGCGGTGCTCATCTTTTCAGCATGCGGAGCTCCCGCCGGGCAATCGCCGGCCGGGGGCGGTGGCGGCGGCGCGGGCGCATCGCCCGAGGGGACGCCGATCACGGGCACGACGTGTGCCGCGAACGCCACGGTGGTCAAGTTCTGGACGAGTCACACCCCGCCTGACTCGGACGTGATCAAGAAGATCGTCGACACGTACAACACGGCCAACCCGGGCGTGTGCGTGAAGATGACGCTCGTCAAGGGATCCGAGACGGACATCGCCAAGCTCACACTCGCCGTTCGCGGCGGTGTCGGGCCTGACGTGTATGAGGCGGACCGCTTCACCGTCCCGGAGCGAGCGAAGCAAGGCGTTCTGGCTGAGCTCCCGGCCGCAGACATTGCCGGGATCAAGGAACAGCACGTCGAATTCGCCTGGAACGAGACGCAGTACCAGGGCAAGACGTACGCGCTGCCGTTCGACACGGACGCGCGAGCGCTCTGGTACAACAAGGACCTGATCCAGGCCGCCGGCGAAGACCCGGCGCAACTGGACATCGCCAAGGGTCCGCCCACGATCGACCTCGTCACGCGGATCGCTGACAAGGTCTCGAAGAAGGACTCCAGCGGTAACTACAGCCTGCTCGGCTGGATCCCCGGTGGCCCTGGCAACAGCGGCGCCGGTGCATTCGACC
The DNA here is from genome assembly GCA_044869795.1 of bacterium. GTDB lineage: Bacteria > Sysuimicrobiota > Sysuimicrobiia > Sysuimicrobiales > Kaftiobacteriaceae > DASXUC01. Next base: position 1,340 of record JBIOXT010000014.1, read on the forward strand.
AGGGTTGGCACTACACCTGGGGCTTCGTCTTCGGCGGCAAGTTCGCCGATCTCGCGGCCTGCAAGGTGACGCCGACCGACCCGGGGGTCGTGGCCGGATTCCAGTTCATGTACGACTGGCAGAAGGCCCATGACCCGCAGGCGGTTGCCCGCTTCGTCAGCACGAACTGGCTGCCCAACGCGGCCGCCGGAACGAACCCGTTCTGGACCGGCAAGCTGGCCATGACCATCAGTGGTGACTGGCGGATCGCCGAGGCCGCGAAGTACGCACCGAACGGCCACTACGGCTTCACCTACATCCCGGTGCCGAAGGCCGGGGACCAGAGCGCGACGTGGGCCGGTGGATGGTCCATGGCGCTCATCCCCGGAGCGAAGGCTCCAAAGGAGGCGATCGCGTTCATCAAGTACATCACCGGGCCCGATGGCCAGCGGGTGTACGCGAAGGACTCGGCGCACCTGCCTACGCTCACGGCGCTTCAGGCCGACGCGTCGCTGTTCGATCCGCAGCACAAGACATTCCTGGAGCTCCTGCCGACGGCGCACAACCGACCCCCGCTCCCCGTGGGCGCCCTGTACTGGGACAAGCTCACAGCCGCGCAGGGTTCCGTCGAGCTGAACACCAAGCAGCCGATGGATGCGCTCAAGGAAGTTGAAACCGCGGTCCAGCCGGAGCTGACCAAGGCCGGCTGCTAATCCTCAGTCCATTGGATGTCGCGGGGACCGGCACCGGTCCCCGCGATG
>JBIOXT010000015.1:0-3769 GCA_044869795.1 bacterium
GGCCGGTCAGCAGCGCCCGGAAGAACTGATTGACGTCCTTCATGGTCGAGACAAGGGCACCCGCGGTCCATGCCATCGACATGTTGTAGACGCTGTAGTCACGCGGCGGGTCGATCGCCCCGAAGAATGACACGTACGCCTTGGAGTGCGGGCCGACGATGTACGGCGTGCGGGGGAAGTAGGTGTGCTTCAGCCCGGCCTTGGCGATCACATGGCGTTCGATGTATCGCTCGGCGCTCGTGCCGGTGACCTTCTCCAGCAGCAGACCGGCGATGATGTAGTTCGTGTTGGAATAGGACCACTCCGCTCCCGGCTCACCCGTCGGCGGCGCCCCCAGTCCCAGCTTCACCAGCTCCTGGGGGCGCCAGTTGCGGAACCGATTGTCGTCGTAACTCTTCTCCACACCCGGTTTGGGGCCCATGGCCGTGGAGGGGAAGGCGGCCGGCATATAGTCGCCGATGCCGCTGGTGTGGTTGAGCAGCATCCGCACGGTGATCTTCCGGCCGCGTTCTCCCGGAACGAGGTCGGGCAGGTATTCGGCGATAGGTGCGTCCAGGTTGATCCGGCCCTGGTCGACCTGCTGGAGGATCGCCGTCGCGACGAAGGTCTTGGTGGTGCTCCCGATCCGGTGCTCCATCCGGGGAGTGACCGGCCGCTGCGTCCGGATGTCGGCGACTCCGGAGGCGCCCTGCCAGCTCTTGTCGCCGTCACGGACCTGCGAGTAGGTGCCGTACATCCCGGCCTCGATGATTGCATCAAGGCTCCGCTGAAGCCCCTCGCGGTTCAGTCCCGCTCTCGCGTCGACCTTCGCGGTCGCGGCTTCCGTCCCGGTCGTGGCCGGAACGGGTTCAGCCGCGGATTTGGCGGTAACCGCCGCTCCGACGGCAGCGGAGGCCGGGTGAGCGGGGAGGATCAACGCGGCGCTGATGATCGCGGCCGATCCCTGTCGTGCCATTCGCATGAGTTGTCTCGCTTCTCTGGGGATCTTCTGGGCATTGCGTTTGGTGGGCTGTTACGTCCGGGGGGATACCGCACCGGTTGATCGGGCGGGTCATCTCAATCGGCTCGAATGGGGCGGCGGAGGTGCCTGTATGCCGGCCATCCCAGCGACAGCACAGCGAGCGCCAGGGTCGCGCCCGCGATGGCGGCGGCCGTGTGGAGCGGCAGGTACGGCACGCTGGTGTGCACGGCAGCGCGCAGGATCGGGACGAGCGTCAGGACGGCGATCGCACCGCCGGTGATCAGCGAGATCACAGCGATGAGGGCTGCCTCCCAGGCGGCCATCCTCAGGAGCCGGTCGGGAGGGGCGGAGGCCAGCCGCAACAACGTGAGTTCGTGGCGGCGCTCATGGCTGATCACCGCCAGGGTGTTGGCCGCGGCGATCGAGCCGAACCCGATGTAAAGAGCCGTGCCGGCGTTGTTCACGAACGCCATGCCCGCATCCCTGGTGACACCCGTGACGTGCTCGATGGTCGTGGGTATGGCGATTTGCACGGTGGCGAAGGCCACGGTCAGAACCAGCGGGACAAGCGCCGCAGAGTAGCGGTGGGGCTGGGAGCGGACATTGAGCACGGCGGCCTGTGCGGCCGGGCCGAACGGCCGCAGCAGGATCGAGGCCGACGCCGCGACCGGTCCGATGATGCGCGGGCCGAGCAGCCCAAAGCCGACGCAGAACAGAAGGATCAGCGAAAAGGCGCTCTGCGCGGCTTGGTCGGGCGTCTGCTCTGCGGAGGTCAGCCAGCGGAAGGTCCCGCCTGCCAGGGCGAGCGCCCCGAACGCGGTCCGCGCCAGGCCGAGTTTCCGGCGCGGCGTGGCGGCCTCGGCCATGGCCCGCGCCGGGCGCAACCCGGTCAGCCGTCGCGATCCGATGACCCCGGCCACCGCCGAGGTCAGCACCGCGACCGCGATCGCCACGGGAAGGGCGATCCAGCTCATGGTGAACGACGTCCTCGGCGGAACCAGCCCGTTGTCGATCAGCCCGTCAACGCCCGACCATGCCAGGGCACCACCGAGCCCGAACCCGAGCACGGCGGCAGAAACGGCGGCGGCCACCGCCTGGCAAGCGACCGCGCGGCGGATCTGCCACGGCCGTGCCCCGATCGCCCGGAGCATCGCGAACTCACGCTGCTGCTGGCGAACCGCCGTACCCATGGTCGAGGACAGGACGAAGATCGACAGGTAGATGGAGATCATCAGCATCATGATCGCCACGATGTCGATGCCGCTCTGGCTGAGCTGCCTGCGCGCGGCCGCGTCCAGCCCCTCACCAGACGTGCTGACCAGAACCATCATGCAGGTGCTCACCACGACCGAGGCGAACAGCGACGCGACGAAGGAACCGGCGAAGGCGGCGGGCCGTGACCTCAGCGAGGCGCGGGCGATACCGGCGGTCATCCCCGGCCTCCTCGCCGTGCCATGGGCGCCGGGACCGCAGCCGGAGTCGCAGTGGCCATGGCCGACGCGATCGGCACATGCACGGGCGCTCCCTGCCCTTCGACTCCGCGCCCGCCGATACGCCCGCCGGTACGCCCGTTGGCCGCGAACATCCGCTCACGGATTCGCTGCAGGTCGGTATCGGTGCTGTCGTGGACGATCTCACCGTTGGCGAGCATGACGACCCGATCCGCCCACGCCGCGGCAGTGGGCTCGTGCGTGACCATAACGACCGCGACGGAACGTTCGGCCACCAGATGGCGCAGCAACCCCAGTACGTCGGCCTCGGCAGCCGGATCCAGCGCGGCGGTGGGCTCGTCGGCGAACACCACCTGCGGATTGTTGATCAACGCACGGGCGATCGCGACCCGCTGCTGCTCCCCTCCCGACAGCCGCCCGGCCCGGGCTGTGATGAACCTCTCCATGCCAACAAGAGCTAGGACCTCTCTTGACCGCGCCTCGTCGGGCCGCGCACCGGCCAGCCGGAGCGGCATCAGGATGTTCTGTTCGACGGTCAGGGCGGGAAGGAGGTTGTACGCCTGGAACACGAAGCCGATGCGGTCCCGCCGGATCGTGGTGAGCCGTCTCTCGCTCAACCGGCTCAGCTCGACGTCACCCAGCCGCACCGAACCCGACGACGGCCGGTCAAGCCCGGCGGCGCACTGCAGGAGCGAACTCTTGCCTGACCCCGAAGGCCCCATCACCGCCGTGAAAGATCCCGTCGCGATCGACACGTTCACACCTCGCAAAGCGTGCGTCGCGGTGTCGCCTCGGCCAAATCTCTTGTGAACGCCGGTCAAAACGACCGCCGGCTCGTTTCGGTTCATGTGAGCCAGCGTCGCGGGAGGAGGGAGCCCGCGGACACGGGGAAGGCCACCCGGTCTGCTTCTGGATAACCGGAACGCGCAGGAGGCAGGCTGGCACCCGAAGACGATCGTGCTCGCCATCAAGGCGGCGGACCCGTAGGTGTAGCGGCGGTTCGGCGGTCAGCGCGCAACCGTCCCACGATGGCGGGCGATGGCGCGAACCGCCCAGCGTTCAGATCGCCGGAGTCCGATCAATGCGCGGATGCGATCTGTGAGGTGGGGGTCCAGAGGCGATCGTCGTAGGTGTATGAGAGTTGGCCGAGGTTGATCAGGACTCCGGCGACGAAGTCCTTTCCCAGGTGGTCGCGAAGCAGCCGCAGTCCGCGGAAATCCTTGTCCTCGATCGAGGATTTGGCCTTGATCTCAACTCCGGCGACCATCCCCTCATGTGATTCGATCACAAGATCGACCTCGTGGTGTTCCTTGGTGCGGAAATGGCTGAACTCAAGGAGCGACTCGCTCCAGCCGCC
>JBIOXT010000016.1:0-2758 GCA_044869795.1 bacterium
CCCTGATCGTTTCCGATACCGCCCCGGCGTCAGTAACAGTGGCGTCCCGTGGTGAAGGCACTGCGGCCCGCGCCGACCGCGCCGATGCGAACATCTGGTCGACTAGCGCATTGGCCTGCGTATCAGGGAGTCGGCCTCTGGCATAGCGGACGTCGATCCCATGATGACGAAGCAGCGCGCCCAGCAGCAGTGATTTGTCGTAGGAATTTCCAGCTTGGCCCATGAGGGTCCCGCGCGGTCCTCGCAACACACCCTCGTAAACTTCGTACCGCACGTCGTCCCGCACGAAGGCAAACACGCGATCGACGTTCGCCCCCAATTGGGTCGCCCGGGTCGGAACGTCAAACTCGTGCTGCGGGAGTACGGACAGCCGCTGTTGCAACGAGGCCAGCGCGGGCAGGAGCTTCTGGGGATCCTTTAGCACCGCGAGGCGCTCGGCGACATCGGGAAGCGGGCTCGGCGAGGTTGCTGAGGAGAATCTCTGGTCGCGAGGCGTGGATTGCTGGACAGGTGTAGCGCTCCGTCCGCGCCCGCAGCTTGAGGTTATGAGCGCGATACTCAAGACCAGCGCGCAGACAGAAGCCTTCATTGTGTGCGCAGGTGTTCTCGGTGATGCTGGGCGGACCCTTCCAGCCGCGTCGTGGGACGGCGGTCAGCGATAGACGCCGTTGTGCCCCAGGCTAAACCTACCCGGTTGAGGGAAATACGTCAGCCCGTGCGGGTTGTTGCCCACTTTGATCTTCTTGATCACGTCGCCCGTCGTCGTATCCACGACCGTCACGGTGCCGCTGAAACGATCGGAGACCCACAGCTGGCTGCCGTCCGGCGAGACCTGCATCATGTCGGGGCTGCCGCCGGTCCGCCATGTCGCGCGGATGCGACGCGTGGCCGTGTCGATCACGGAGATCGTCCCCGCCAGCCGGTTGCTGACGTACATCGACTTTGTGTCCCGGCTGACGTGAAATCCGTGGGCGCCCTTGCCGGTCGGCAGAAAATCGATCTCCTTCAGTGTGGTGGCATCGAGGACGTGTACCCCGTGGCGACCCTGATTCGCCACGTAAAAAACCGATCCGTCCGGCGACAACCGCACGTCGATCGGCAGCCCGCCGACTTTGGTCTGACCGGTGAGTTCCATCTCGACCACATCGACTTTCGCGACATACCCGGCGTATTCGGTGCTCGCGACCAGGAAGCGGCCGTCGGCCGAAAAGTCGAGATGATCGACGCCCGGCCACGGGATCGGGACGCTGCGAATGAGCTCCCACGTCTTCGGGTCTCTGAAGTCGAGTCGCAGGAATCGCTCGGCCACCACGATGGCCTTCGAGCCATCAGCCGCGTAGTAGAGATTGTAGGGATCCTCTACGGGGATCGTCCGTGTGGGCTTCCCGCTTCTCGGGTCGATCTCGGTCAGCGTATTCGACTCGGTATTGTTGACGTACAGATGCTGCATATCCCATGACGGCGTGATGTGGTGGGGAATCTGGCCGACCTTGAAGTGGTCGATGATCGTGAATGTGGCTGGGTCGATGACGTCGACGGTACCCGACCCGGCGTTTGGTACATACACCCGCGGGGTGATCCCCGCCAGCCGGGAGTCGGTCTTGTCGGTCATGACCGCGGCGTACACGTTGGGTTCCTGCGGCGGCGCCGGGGATGCTGCGGCCTGAGGCGCTTCTGCCGGGCTCGCGGCGGGGACGGGGGCGGGCTCACCCACGCGATTCATCGAGCAGGCCGCGGCGATCGTGCAGAGGGCCGCGATGCTGACGATGGCGATGCGACGTCCGGAGTGCCGCATGGATGAAGTCACCCGTCCAGAATAGTGGCTCGAACCGCCTACACCAATCAGGTCGCGGACCGATCCCGCACCCGTAGAAATTGTTCCCGAATGGCCCGCGCAATCTCCGCGTTGGCCTGGGCCCCGAGGAACCCGTGGATCATGCCCTCGCGGCGCCAGAGCACCGTCGGCACGCCCTCGGCGCGGAGCCGGGTAGCGTAAGCCTGGCCCTCGTCGTCCAGCGGGTCGAACTCCGCCGTGACGACGAGTGCGGGCGGGAGACCCCGCAGGGTCTGCGCGCGCAGGGGTGAGGCATACGGCTGGCGCCCGTCCTCATCACGGCGGAGATACTGCTTCCAATACCACCGCATCGCCTCGGCCGTCAGGCCGTACCCGTCGGCATTCGTGCGGTACGAGGGCGTCTCGAAGTTGTAGTCGAGCACCGGGACGATCAACACCTGCGCCAACAGCGGCGGGCCGCCGTGGTCCCGCGCCATCAAAGCGACGACCGCGGCCAGGTTGCCGCCCGCGCTGCTGCCGCACACGATGAGGCGCGAAGGATCGCCGTGGATGGCGGAGGCATTCGCGGCAATCCACTGCGTGGCCGCAAATGCGTCTTCGGCTGCGATCGGGAACTTGTGTTCCGGGGCGTGGCGGTAGTTGACCGATACCACCACACACCCCGTATCCGCGGTCATGGCCAGGCAAAAGGCATCGGCGGTCTCGAGGTTGCCGACGACCCACCCGCCGCCCTGGAAGAAGACCAGGACCGGCGCGGGGGCCGGGCCCGCGTTCCGGTAGATGCGAATGGGAATCGGACCATGCGGTCCGGGGGCGGAGCGGTCTTCGACGTGGTCCACTGGCCCGCCGGGTCCCGCGGCGAGCGACACACGCACGGTCTGTTCGCGAGCGGCATCGATCGACAGCTGGTTGACCGGTTTGACGCCCATCGCGTCACGCTGTTCGAGAACGGCTCTGGCTTCG
>JBIOXT010000017.1:0-2005 GCA_044869795.1 bacterium
GCAGATCCACCGCTGACGAGGCGGCGGCGGGGGAGGGGCGCGGATGGCGCATCGGAACGGGACGGTCGAAATTGGCCATGCCGCCTCCCGGCTCGCCCGCCGCGCCGGGCAGGTGGGTGAAGAACTCCAGGTTCAACGCGCTGACGCCGGTGCGGAGCAGAAATGCAAGGATGAGAAACAACGGCGTCAGCACGGCGAGGGTGCACAGCAGCGTCACCCCGGCCATCACCCCGTTCGTCAGGCGCCGGCGCCGGTACGAAGTCATTCTCGGATCAGGGCCGGGCCGCGGGCAACGCGAGAGACCAGCACCCGCGCGAGGATGTTGACGGTGAGGGTCACCACGAACAGCACGAGCCCCGCGTAGATCAACGCCGCCACGTACAGATCGCTCGTCGCCTCGGCGAATTCGTTGGCAATCACGGCCGACACCGTATACGCCGGCGCGAGCAGCGAGGCTTTGATCTGCGGCACGTTGCCGATCACCATCGTCACCGCCATGGTTTCGCCCAGCGCGCGGGCCAGCGCCAGGAAGACCGCCCCGACGATCCCGGAGCGGGCATACGGCAGCACCGCGGTGCGCGTGGTCTCCCATCCCGTGGCGCCAAGGGCGAGCGCTGCTTCGCGCTGCGACCGCGGCACGGCGCGCATGACTTCCGTGCTCACGGCAACGATGAAGGGCACGACCATCACCGAGAGGATCAGTCCCGCAGTCAGCATGCCGATCCCCAGCGGAGGCCCGGTGAAGAGGGGCAGGAATCCCAGCGATGACTTCAACAGCGGCGTGAGCGACGCGCGGACCCATGGGACGAGGACGAAGATGCCCCATAGGCCGTACACGACGCTGGGAATCGCGGCGAGGAGTTCGACGAGGAACCGCACCGGCGTGCGCAGCCAATCCGGGGCGAGCTCGGACAGAAAGATCGCCACGCCAAGGCCCAGCGGGATCGCGATGATCAGGGCAACGGCGGAGGACACCAACGTGCCGTACACGAACGGCAGCACGCCAAACTGCCCGGCGACGGGATCCCACGTGGTTGTCCCGAAGAAGGCCGGTCCAAAGCGCCGGATCGCGGGCCAGGCCGCGTCGATGAGCGCGATCAGCATCGCGCCCATGATGACCGGGATCGCCGCGGCCATGGCGGCCAGCAGCAGCTGGAAGACCCGGTCGCCTGACGCACGGGGCGACCGGGACGGTGCGACGGCCTGCATCATCAGTTGTCTGGTTCTACCGCAGGATGGGCTGTCCCCGTGAGGTCACCGTCTTCAACGTGCCCTCGATGCGGGCGACCAGACTCTTCGGCAGCGCAGCATACAGCAGCGTGGGCGCGTACTTCTGGCCGTCGTGCACGGCCCACCACAGGAACTCCACCAAGGCTTTGCCCTTCACCGGGTCGGCCTGGTCACCGTAGATCAGGATCCAGGTGAAGCCGGCGATGGGATAGGCATCGCGTCCGGCGGGATCGGTGAAGAACACGCGGTAGTCATCGGGGATCGATTTCAGCGCGCCCTCCATCGCCTTGGTCGTGCTCGACAGCGACGGCCGGACGAACCGGCCCATCTTGTTGCGCACGTTCCCAAACGTCATCTTGTTGGTCAGCGCGTAGGCCAGTTCGACGTAGCCGAGCGCATTCGGCGTCTGCCGGACAAGACCGGCGACGCCCTCATTGCCGCGTCCGCCCAGGCCGGTCGGCCAGTTCACCGAGGTGCCTTCACCGACTTTGTCCTTCCATTCTTTGCTGACCTTGCTCAGGTAGTTGACCCAGATCGCGGTCGTGCCCGACCCGTCGGAACGATGGACCACGACGATGTCGGCGGACGGCAGCGCCGCCTTTGGATTTGCCTGCACGATCCGGCGATCATTCCACTTCGTGATCTTGCCCAGGAAGATGTCGGCGAGCACGTCCGGACTGAAATTCAGCCCGATCGACACCCCGGGAATGTTGTAGGCGGGGACCACCGCCCCGGCCACCATCGGGATGTGCAGCACGCGGCCCCCCGCCTGCTG
>JBIOXT010000018.1:0-21254 GCA_044869795.1 bacterium
CGCGCGTCCTGTTCAGCCGCCCGCTGCTGGTGCTCTACGCGGTCGTTGCGGTCGTCGGCGGAGCGCTGTTCTTCGCACAGGCCGGTAGCGGCCGGTTCAACGTGGTGCAATCCGGCGGCTCGGCGGCCAGAGGCGTGGGGGCATTTTTCCTGCTGAATTACGTCGCGATCTTCATCCACGAGATGGCGCACGCCCTGACCTGCCGGCACTACGGCGCACGGGTCAACGGCGGGGGGTTCCTGCTGTTCTTCGGCATCCCGGCGTTCTTCATCGATACGACCGACATCTGGACCAAATCCCGCCGGGCCCGGATGGCGACATCCTGGGCCGGCCCGTACAGCGGGCTGATCCTGGCCGGGGCGATCTCGCTGGCGATTGCGCTCTTCCCGCGCTTACCGCTGGCGGCGGAGCTGCACCGGCTGGCGTTCATCTGGATCATCGTCCTGATCTTCAACTTGATCCCCTTTGTGGAGCTCGACGGCTACTACCTCCTGGTGGACTGGCTGAACGTGCCGCGCCTGCGGCCGCGCGCGGTCGCGTTCGTGCTGCATGATCTCTGGCGGAAGCTGTGGCAAGGCAAGCCGTTCTCGGGGATAGAGCGGCTGTACACCTGGTTTGGCATCGGGTCGGTGCTCGTCACCGCGGCGCTCATCGTGCTGGGACTGGCATTCTGGCAGCTCAGGCTCAGCGCCATCCTGAAAGACCTGTGGGCGTCGGGCCTTGGAGGGCGCGTGCTGGCCGTGCTGGCGGCGTTCGTGATCTTCGTGCCGCTGCTGACCACGCTGGCCGCCGGTCTGTACGGCAGCGCGCGCGATGCGCTGCGGCGGGTGCGGTCGTGGTGGGGACGGCCCCGGCGGTCGACCGTCCGCGACCGCCTGGCGCTGCTCAACCGTGTGGCATTCCTCAACCCGCTGCCACACGATGCGCGGATGCAGATCGCCCGCCGCCTGGCGGCGGTGCGTGTGCGCGCCGGCGAAACCGTCTTTTATCAGGGCACCCGCGGCGACGCCTTCTACGTGATCCAGCGGGGGCAGGCGGACGTCGTCGCGGTGCGGAACGGTGATGAACACGTGCTCACCCGATTGGATGCCGGAGACTACTTCGGGGAGATCGCCCTGTTGGGCAAGACCACCAGGACCGCGACCATTCGGGCGGTCACGCCCCTGCAGCTACTCGCGCTGCGGAAGGGTGATTTCGAGCGCCTGCTGGGACCACACGTGGCGGTATCCGAGCGCGTGGAGGATGCAATCCGGGAAAGCGAAAATTTGCGCGAGTTGCCACTGCTGGCCGCCCTGGCCCCGGCCGAGCTGGGCGCCCTTGCCACGCGCCTGCAGCGGCGTCGGTTCCCGTCCGGAGCCGCCATCGTGCGGCAGGGTGAGGTGGGGACCGAATTCTACATAGTCCATTCTGGGCAGGCGGAAGTCCTGCAGGAGTCGGGACACGGTCCGGTGCGCATCCGTCTGCTGGGCCCGGGAGACTATTTTGGAGAAATTGCGCTGCTGATGGATGTCCCGCGCAGCGCAACGGTGCGAACGCTCACGCCGCTGGAGGCCTACTCGCTGGATCGCCAGGCGTTTGATACTTTGCTGGGCAGTCTGCTGCCCGTGCTTGAGGCGGAAGCGGCGACAAAAGTCGAGCAGGACCGTGTGGCGGACCATCGGGAGTAAACCCGCAGGCCGCCGGAAGGGGGAGATCGGTGGACTGCTGGATCTGCAAGGAGACGGCGCTGGGGACCTGTCGCTTCTGCGGCCGCGGCATCTGCGGCGATCATGCCAAATTCCTGCCGTTTATCCTCGACGTCTATCACCCCAAGACCAAAGAGCACGTCCAGGCCCTCATCGTCGAGGACGCGCTGTACTGCGGCGTGTGCCGGCCCCGTCCGGAGCCGATCTCCATGGAGGAGCTGGATTGATACGGGCGACGCTGCCCAACGGCCTGCGCATTGTTGCCATCAGCCGGCCCCACGCGCCGGTGACGGCCCTGAAGCTCTTCATGAAGGTCGGCAGCCGGCATGACGGCGGCCGGCCGGGGATCAGCCACTTCGTCGAGCACCTGATGCTCCATCGTCCGGCGCGCGCGCAGACGGCGCCCGAAGAGGTCGAGATGCTCGGCGGGGAGATCAACGCGGTCACCCATCGCGAGTACACCGCGCTGCAGGCCATCGCCCCGCCGGGGCATGCTGCCGAACTGCTGCGGGTGTTTCGCGATCTGCTGGGTCCGCTCGAACTCGCCGCCGACGAATTGAACCGCGAACGTGACGTCATCGTCCAGGAGATCGAGCAGAGCGCTGACTCGCATGCGGCGGCATGGGAGCTGTTCGTGCGGGCGCTGTGGGGTGATGATGACCCATTTGCCCGGCCGATCTTCGGGGATCCCGCCACCGTCCGGACAGCGACGGCTGCAGAACTGGAAAGACACTTTGCACGATACGTGGTGCCGGAGCGGATGGTCCTGGCGGTCGCCGGGCCTGAGGACCCCGATGCGCTGGTCGAGGCGGCGGGGCAGGCGCTGGGCGATCTCCGCGGTCCTCTCTGGCAGGACGGCTTCAAACCCGTCCGTACAGGCCCGCGCCGTGGACGGATCATCAAGCAGACAAAGGTCGCCCACCTGATTGTCGGGGTCGAGGCCGTGCCGATGGCCGATCCCCGACGGGCGGTCGTGAAGATCCTCGACACCGTGCTCGGGCAGGGAGGCGGGTCGCGGCTGCACCGGGCCCTGCGCAACCGGTGGGGGTTGGTGTACGACGTGGCCACGGCCGCGATGGCGTTTGAAGATCGTGGCTACCTGTGCGCCTACACGTCTTGTCTCCCATCCAACATGGACCGTGTGATCGAGGCCGTGCTGAGCGAATTCGAGCATCTGGGGAAAGAGCCGATCGGCGACGCGGAACTGGCGGGGGCGCGGGTGCGCTACGAGGGCGCGCTGGCCCGGCGGTTCGAAACCTCACTCGCCGTCGCCGGCATCTGTGGGGTCGAAGAACTCCTCGGCCGGTTTGAGTCGTTTGACGAGGCTGTCGGAAAGCTGGCGCAGGTCGGCGCAGGGGAGGCCCGGCGGGTTGCCGCCGAGCTGTTTGACGCCGACCGCGTTGCCATCGCCCTGGTCGGACCGCCGGGGCCGCTGGACCCGTGACCGGCCAACCGCCGGCCGACGCCCGGCTTGTGGAACGGTGCTTGGCCGCCGATGAGGAGGCCTGGGCGACGCTGGTTGAGCGATACGCGGACTACGTGTATGCGGTCGCCATGCGAGGCTTCCGTCTGTCCTCCGAGGACGCGGAAGATGTCCTCCAGGATACGATGCTGCAGATCTACGAGCACCTCGCGGACTATCGGGGGACGGGTCCACTCCGCGCATGGATCGGGACCATCGCGCAGAACGCGTCCCGCCAGCGTCTGCGCACTCGGTCCCGGCTGGGGGAATCGACACTGCCGGAGGAGATCCCGGATGAGACCCAGCGCCAGGCGCTCGAGGCGGTGGAAGAGGCCTTCCAGACGAGGAGCGCGGTGGCGCAGCTGGACCAGCCGTGCCGCCAGATCCTGGAGCAGTTCTTCTTCCGCGATCGAAAGTACGCGGAAATAGCATCCGATCTCCGGATCCCGGCGGGGACCGTCGCCAGCCGGATTGCCCGGTGCCTCGTCCGGCTGCGCCGGCTCGTCCAGACAGTTGAATCGGGCGGGAAGAAATGAGCGCTTGGGAGCATCGTAATAAGTGACGGGCACTCTATGAATCACCTGGATGAGACCCTCATCGCACGATACGCGGCCGGCCTGCTGGAGGGCGAGATCCGAGGCGACGCGGAAACCCATCTGGCGACCTGCGAGCACTGCCGGTCGATCCTCGACGGGTATGCCGCGCTGGTGGCGGACCTCTCCGTACCGCCCGCTCCTCCCGCCGCCGTGGCGAAGATGGCTGACGCCTTGCGCCAGCGTGCCCGGCTCAGGCAGTTCGTCCTGCGGCTGGCCGCAGACCCGTCCTGGAGGGCGCAGGTCCAACAGGACCCGCAGGCCGCGCTGGCGCGTCATCGGATTCATCCCACCCCGCAGTTGGTGGCGGCGCTGCGGGAGCTCTCGCCGGCCGAAGAGATGGGTGGAGATCAGCTCGACGAGCGTATCAGCAAGCTGGCAGGGTTACTGTGACAGACTCTCCAGGAAAGGAGGTGAACCAATATGTCCCGTGAGGGAGTAGCAACGTTCCTGACGCGCGTGATGCAGGACGAGGGGTTCCGGGCGAAGGTGAAGGCCGACCCCAATGGGACCCTGGCGCAGTTCGATCTTACGCCAGATGAGGTGGCGGCTATCCGCAGCGGCGATCCGGCCAAGCTCGAGGAGCTGGACATCGACGAGCGGGTGAGCAAGGCGGCTGCGGTCGAGATGGGAGCGTCCGTCGCTTCGAGCACGACCTGGTGGCTGACCCAGATGGCGCAGCAGCTAAGGAATCTCTTCACGTACTAGGATGCTCCAACCGCGACACCAACGGGGCCGCGCCACTACGCCGGCCCCGTTGGACTGTTTCAGGGCGGCCGCGCCTCGCTGACGCGGGCGAGTTCGAACGCTGCTCCCAGGCGCTGGTAGGTCTGTGCGGCCTGCTGGAATTCGGCCGCCGCGGCCAGCGCTTCGCCGTGCCGCCGCAGCATCCGGGCCAGGATGTCGTGCGAGATCGCCAGCTCGTAGGCATTGCCGAACTGCTGGCACAACTCCACGGCAGACTTCGCCCGCGCAACGGCATCCTCGGGGGCTGCCCCCGCCGACGCCAGAGCCCCCTGGACCCGCAACAGCCGGGCCTTCGCGACCTTGATGTCCAGAGGCAGATAGGCTTCAGCATCCCTTGCGTGTGCGCTCGCCGCGTCGAGATCCCCCAGTTCGAGGGCGGCTTCCGCGGCCAGTGGATGCAGATAGGCCGGCCAGAAGACCCCCATCGGCTGGAATTGTCCGATGCCCTCGGACGCCACCTGCAGCGCCGCCTCACACCGCCCGAGCCGGAGGAGGAGAAACGCGGTCCAGTCCCTGGCGACGCCCATCGAGGACACCTCACGCCGCCGCTCTGCCTGGGCGATCGCACGGTGGGCCCAGTCCACCGCGGCATCGAGGTTCCCTTCCAGGAACGCGAGATTGCTGCGTGTCTGCTGCCGCCATGACGGCACTTCGTCGCTCATGGTCAGGTAGCGCTTCCAGAAGTCCGCGGCGTCGAGCCACGATCCCTGGAGAAAGTTCGTCATTCCCATTCCGTAGAAGCAAAACGCCATGCGGGGGCGGTTGTTGGTGTCTTCGGCCAGGCGCAGGGCGTGGGCATAGTCGGCCAGGGCGAGCGCGTAGTCGCCGTGGATCCGATGCCGCCAGGCGCGCCAGGAGTACGCCGTGATCGCCCAGTGCAGATCGTGGTGCTCCGCGGCGAGCTCGATGCACCGCGCGTAATGGGTGAGGGCATCGGCTCTGCCGAGCAACGAGCTGATGAACCCCAGCGTCCACTCCCCGTCGGCCATCTGCGACGCCAGGCTGTGGCGCCCGGCCAGCTCCAGCCCCTTGCGGACGTTGTCTTCCGCATCCGCGAAATTGCCCATTGCCGTTTGCGTGCGCGCCATCTGCAGGTACACTCCGGCGATCTCGCGCTCGTCGTGATGCTGCTCCAGCGCCTGCATCGCCGACTGAATGTGCGGCAGCGCCCCCCGGAAGTCGAATACGCCGCTGAACGTGGACCCGATGCGGCTTTGCACTCTTGCCTGCCGGACCGAATCGCCCCGCCGGAGATGGTAGTCCAGCGCCTCCTGGTACAGCGGCGACGCGGCCTCCCATTGCGCCTGAAGTGCATGGACATCGGCCAGCCCTTCGATGGCCGCGATCCGCTCACTGTCGGCGCCCAGTTGGTCGGCGAGATCTTTCGCGGTGCGGAAGTACGCTATCGCCTGATCGTTGATGAACGCCCGCGCGGCTTTCCGACCTGCCATCAGGGCGAACTGCAGAGCCATCCCGGCGACCTCGGCCCAGTTGTCCGTCGATCCGATCTCCTGCAACAGCTGTGAGGCGAGCGCCCAGTGGTGGGCGAGGATCTCGGCATACTCCTCCTGCCGGTCGCCGACTGTCTGTGACAACCAGACGGCGAACTCGCGGTGTTTCTGGGCGCGCCGGCTCTTGGGGAGCAGCCCGTAGGCCACGTCGCGGATCAACGCGTGCTTGAACTCATACTCCCGCTGGCCGGACAGCTGCGACGGATCTCTGAACAGCAACAGGTCTTTCGATTCCAGGACCGCGAGCACCGGCCTCAGCGTGGGTTCGTCTCTGGCGGCGAGGTGCGCCACGGCGCCGGTCCAGAACACTTTTCCGACCACCGACGCCTCGAGCAGTACGGCCTTCTCCTCCCCGGGGAGTCCGTCCAGTCGGGCCGTAATCACGCCCTGCACGGTGTCCGGGATCCGGAAACTGGAACCGGCGTGCAGTTCCCAGGCGCCGTTGGTGCGGCGGAGGATCCCCGAGTCGATCATCATCCGCAGAATCTCTTCGATGAAGAAAGGATTGCCTTCGGCGACGCTCACGCTGGTGAGCACAGGGGCCGGCAGGGACTCAACCCGGAGCAGTTCCTGCAGCAGCGTGCGCGTCTCGGGGTCTTTTAGAGGCTCGAGAAACAGGGCGGTGTAGTTTCGCTTCCCTCCTCCCCAGCCCGGGCGGGTTTCGAGGAGTTCCGGGCGGGCCAGCCCCACGATGAACAACGGTCCATTGACCCACTGCGCCAGGTACTCGATCAAGTCCAGGAGATCAGGGTCGGCCCAGTGCAGGTCCTCAAACGCCAGCATGACAGGCTGGTGCCCGGCGACGCGCTCGAGGTACCGGCGCACGGCCCAAAACAGGCTCTCCCGGGAGACGCCGCTGGCCGGATCGGTCTCACCGGCGCGCAGCGCCAGCACCCTGGCGAGTTGTGCCGTGATTTCCTGGGCCTCGCCGGTGGCGACGTTGTCGTCGAAGACTTCCGCCAAGCGCTGCCGGAGCTTTGCCGTCACCACCGGCGCCGGATCGCCGTGCGAGATGCCGCAGTCCGAGCGGATGACCTGGCCGAGTTCCCACAGCGCGGTGCTCGCATACGGCAGCGAGCGTCCGTGCCGGGCGATCACACCGGGCGGAAGGGATCCGATCAGTTCCTCCAGCAGCCGGCTCTTCCCCACGCCCGGCATCCCCAAGACGGTCGCGAGGTACGGTTTGCGCTCCTTGAGGACGCGCGCCAGCAACCCGCCAAGCAACGCCGCTTCGTCGGCGCGTCCGATCAACGGCGCGCGCAGTCCGCCCCGCACACGGGGCGCGGGGTCAGGAATCAGCCGCACGAATTCCCACGCCTCGATGGGGACGGATTTTCCTTTCAGGGTGAACGGTGGACAGGCGTGATACTCGGCCAGCCAGACGGTGTCGTGATAGGTACGCGATCCAACCACCGTGGATCCGGGAGCGGCCGCGCTGCGCAGCCGGGCCGCGACATTGACGGCATCCCCGGTGACCATGAACTCCCCCTTGGCGGCGGCCCGGGGATTGGCCACGACTTCCCCGGTGTTGATGCCGATGCGGATTTTCAGCGAGGCGCCCACCGACCGCTGCAGGTCTTCGTCGAGCTGCTGCAGACGTGCGTGCATCTCCGACGCCGCCTGCACGGCGCGGGCGGGGTCGTCTTCATGCGCCACCGGCAGCCCAAACACGGCCATGATTTCGTCGCCGATGAACTTCTCGAGTGTGCCACCGTAGCGGACGATCACCGCCGACATGACGTCAAAGAACCGGCTCATGATCGTGCGGGTCTGCTCGGGATCGAGCCGTTCGGTCAGCGGCGTGCTGTCGGTGACGTCGGCGAACAGCACGGTGACGACCTTGCGTTCTTCCACCGGCGCCACGGCGGGAGCCTCGGAGATCGCCAGCTTCGTACCGCAGGTACCGCAGAAGGCGAATCCCTCGGGATTCACCGCCCCGCAGGATGGGCAGGTGCGTACCAAACCGCGGCCGCAGCGGCCGCAATAGCGGGTGTCCGATGGATTCTCGAACCCACACTCCTGACAGCGCATCGGATCAGTACACGCGCCGGCGGAGACGCTCGCGGTCGAGCAGCGCGACCTTCCGTCCGCGCAGTTCGATCAGGCCCTGGCTTCTGAACGTGGCCAGGGCCCGGTTGACCCGCTCGCGTGTCGCTCCGATCATACTCGCCAGCTCGGCCTGGGTCATCTCGAAGTCGATCTCGATCCCATCGCTCTCCACCCCGTAGCGGTCCGCGAGCTGCAGCAGGGCCCGGGCGATCCGCCCGTGGATATCCAGAAAGGCCAGGCTTTCCGCGTATTCGGTGATCTGGCGCAGCCGTGCGCTCAACAGCTCGATCAGCGACGCCGCGAAGCGGGGGGTCGCCGCGAGGTAGCGCTGGAACTCGTCACGGCTGAGCACCTGCAGGACGGAATCTTCCAGCGTTTCGGCGCTCGCGGAGCGGGGCCGTCCATCGAGCAGCGCGAGCTCGCCGAAGACATCGTCCGGCCCGGCAACATCGACGGTAAGCTCCTCTCCGCCGGCGGTCGGCAGGAAGATGCGGACGTGCCCGGACTCGACAAGGTACAGCGCGTCGCCGGGCTGGTCTTTGTGGAACACGATCGTCCCTTTGCGGAATTTCCGCTGGCGCAGGTGGCCGGCCAGCGCCGACAGGCCGGCGGCGTCCAGTTCGCTGAAGAGGCTGGTCTTGCGCAGACGTTCTGCCGGGTCGCCGTTCATCACTCACCTGCAGCCTGCGGCTGCACTGGCACGCAGCCAGAATGTATACGTCTTGCAGTCATCGGCGGCCGGCGGCCTGGCCGCTGGGACCTGACGTTTCACCGGCGGCAGCGCCCGCAGGTACGCCACAAGCGCGCGGACGTCTTCCTCGTCCAGATTCGACAGATGGTCCCAGATCATCCCCTGCCAGTGCAGCGCGCGTCCATCCGCGGACACCCCGCTGCGGATCGCTCTGGCGATCTGCGGGTCGGACCATCGACCGATTCCCGTCGCCGGATCCGGCGTGATGTTCCGCGTCCACAGCGTGCCTATCGGCCGCCAACTGATCTTCCCGCCCCCCGCCCCCCGCGGTCCGTGACACAGTGAGCAGGACGTCACGGCAAAGAGGTAGCGTCCGCGTTCTGCGAGGGCCACCTGCTCGGGCGTGGCGGATGCGCGGAGCAGAGGAGCCGGTGGAAGCGGCGCCGCGAGGTCGACAAGCTGTTCCGGGGGGAGGAGGCGCAGCGACGGGGTGCTGTAGAGAACCCAGCCCACGAGTCCGACCATCAGCAGCCCGATCCCTCCGGCGATCGCGAGCAACCAGCGGCGCGGAGTCCTCGGCCGGCGCCGATCCCGAGGGGTCGCGCGCACGAACGCAATCACCCCCAGAATCAGGACAACCCACTGAGCGCTGACCAGGATCCGCTGCGGGACGTCGCGGGAGATGCCTCCTCCGGTGTGACCAAATAGCCCGTCGGCGAACGTCAGGACGTCCGGTGTCGCCGGCGGCAGTCCCAGCCTGATCTTGGCGGCGATGGTTTCCACGACCCCATAGCGCAGCGGCGGCGGCACCCGATTGTGCACGGCGGGGAGGGCGGTCTTCAAATAGCGGGCGATCGCTCGCGCGTCGTCTGGGGACAACCGGTGCAGCAGCGTCCACGGCATGTCGAAGACGTTGAGCAGCCGGCCGGGGCTGCGGCCGTTCGTGAACGCATCGATGATCTGCTCTTCACTCCACCGCCCGAGTCCCGTGTCAGGATCTGATGTCAGGTTGCGGCTGACCAGTACGCCATGCGGGTAGGCCCACACGCGCATGCCGCCGCCGAGGTAGAAATCGTCCGCGCGGTAGATCCCCGTCCGGTTGATCGGGGTGTGGCACAGCCCGCACATCGCCGCGTGGACGACGTACTCGCCGCGTTTGGTCAGATCGCGCTGCTGGCCCGGCCCATCCAGCCGGCCGCCGCTCTCCCATGGGGCGACCCGGGCCAGAGACAGCACGTAATTGACCACGTCCCACCGCTGTTCGGGGGTCAAGGTTCGTGCAAACGACGGCATCGGGCCGGGGGCGAGTCCGGTGGTGACGCGCAGCCAAATCTCTGCGGGCGTACTGCCGCGGCGAAACGTCCACGGGGCGGTGAGGTCCCGCGTGATGACGGGATATCCCGCCGCATCCTTCAACATGACCCGGGCCCGGCCGTCGATGCCGTGGCAACTCGCACACTGTGTCTGATACAAAGTGCGACCGCGGGTCACGCTCTGCGCCGTCGGAGGAAGTCGCGGAGGGACAGTGATCGTCACGGGGGCCGGATCCTGGAAGATCCTAGAAAATCCCTTGACCTGCCCAATGACGGCGCGGATCGCATCGTCGCTGAGCAGGTCGGCCCAGTACGGCATCGCGCTGGCATGCAGTCCCTCCCGCACCGTGCGCATCAGGTCGTCGTCGGAGGGCGGGGACCCGGGCGGCGTGGACTTGTACTTGAACTGGCCCAGCGCGAAATTCCTCGGCCGGGGGATCATCGAGGGAGCCGCGGGACCGTTGCCCTGGCCGGTGGGCCCGTGGCAGACGGCGCACCGCTGCGCGTAGACGCGGACGCCCAGCGGAGCCGACGCGGACACGTCCGCGCCGGGCGGCCAGGTCAGGTCGGCATACACCGCGGGATCGGGCTGCCAGGCTTCCAGCGGGCGGGCGTACCCGTAGCGGGCGTACACAGACCGTCCCAGATCCAACAGCAGGAGCAGGATGATGGTGAGGAGCACGATCGCGCGGCGTGATCGCACATCGATACCTCTAGCGGTCTGTGCCGCAGACACCCTCTTTGATGTGCATTATATTAGGTAGAAGGGTCGTGCCCGGTGAGGTGCAGGAGCCCGGCTGAACTGGCGGCACTGGAAATGCCGTAGGGGGAAACCCCTCGTGGGTTCAAATCCCACCCTCACCGCCATGTACCACTCGCTTCGCTCGGGTACATGGCAGCGCCGCAGACATCCTGCCAGGAACCCCTGACATCGAGTGGTACATGCCCTGTACCCGAATGTCAGTGAGTGGTACAGGGCCTTCCGCAGACCGCTGCGCTCGACAAATCACGACGCCATCACCGGATTATCGCCGCCACCCGCGGATTCGCCTCGAACCCAGCCCGCAGATCGGGGGGCAGTGACGCCCCGATCCTGGCAAACAGCGTCCGCAGCCCCTGGATGTCATCGTCATTGGGCCGAATTCGCAGCCGTGCTTCGCTGGCGTGCCACTCGACGATCACGTTGCCGCAGGACCGCGCGAGTTCCAGTGCCTGGTCGAGCAGCGTGAGGGCGGAGTCCTCCTCCCCTTGCTTTTTCGCAAGATCCGCTTCCACGGCCCGCAGCGCGGCCACATGGGCTCGGGATCCCAGCCGCTCGATCCCCGGGCGGCTCTCCTCAATCAGCCTGCGCAGGTCCTCCGGCCGGCACGTGTCCGCCAGGACCTCCCCGCCGGCGATCAGGACCTCCCCGTCGGCGGGGACGAAGGTCCCGCGCGGGAAGCGCAGGATGATATCGCGCCCTTTGCGCACTTCCACTTCGCTGCCCGTCAGCCGGCCGTAATGCATCCGGCATACCGCGGC
The DNA here is from genome assembly GCA_044869795.1 of bacterium. Lineage (GTDB taxonomy): Bacteria > Sysuimicrobiota > Sysuimicrobiia > Sysuimicrobiales > Kaftiobacteriaceae > DASXUC01. Next base: position 11,573 of record JBIOXT010000018.1, read on the forward strand.
GATGGGCGGCCACCCTGCACGGTACTGCGCCGGCGCCTCCATCCCGCCCCTGAAGATCTCCCGGGCGCGATCCGGCAGCCCCGCATGCAGATAGACAAGGCCGAGATACATGTGCGGCCATGGGATCAGGACCTTCGCGACTTCGCGAACCAGCGGCAGATCGGTCTCCAGCAGGCTGATCGCCTCTCCCCACCGGCCGAGGGCGACGCTCGGCTCTCCGATGAACGAGAGGCAGTAGGCTTTCCGCCTCCGGTCGCCGATTTCGTCGGCTAATCGCGCGGCCTCCTTTCCATAGCGGATGGCGTCCTCATAGTCGTCGAGGAACCCGTGGATGCGGCTGAGATAGCTCAGCGAGGTGGCTTCCTTGGATTTGTCGCCCGCCGCTTGCGCAGCAGCCAGCGCTTCCTCGGCGGCGCGGATCGCGGCGCCGCCGGTGCCCTCACCGATGTGGGACATCGACAGCAGGTTCAGCGCCCGCGCGAGGCTCGCCTGATCGCCGGCGGCGCGGAGGAACTGCAGCCCCTCCACGAGCGCCGGATGATCGGGCCGCATGGTCTTCCGGTCCCAGTCGATGTTGGCCAGATCGACGAGCGACTGGCCGAGCGTCAGATCGTCACCCGCCTCGCGTGCCAGGGTTGCCGCTCGCGTGAAATGCGCCGCCGCGTCATCGAACTGTGCTTCGCGGTGGTAGATGAGCCCGATCCGGTTCTCCAGGATTCCTTCCAGCCGCCGGTCCTCGGCCTGCTGCGAGAGGGCCAAGCCGGTATTGAAGTCATCCAGGGACGCCGCGTATTGCCCGAGCAACTGGTGCACCTCGCCGCGGTCGCGGTAGATGCGCGCGCGTTCGCCCGGGGGAACCCCAGCCCGCTCGGCGGCGGCCAGGGCCTCGTCGCTGAGGCGGAGGGCGTCCGTGTTGGCGTAGAGCCGCCGCGCTTTCGCCGCCGCGCGCCGCAGGTAGCCCGCCGCCTGCGAGTCGTCGCCGCCGAGGCGAAAGTGCTCGGCGAGGATCTCAACGACTTCCTCCTCCCGGCCGGCGAATCGAAACCTCAGCCAGGCCGCCGCTTCCAGATGCGCGCGCTGCCGGGCCGATCTCGGCAAGAGGTTGTACGCCACGTCACGCGTCAGGATGTGCCGGAAAGCGTACTCGGTTTCTCCCGCCACCGAAGATCGAGGGTGGCGGAGGATCAGCTCTTTCCCCACCAGTTTGTCCAACATACCGGATACTTCCGCATCGGCGATCCCGGCGATGGGCGAGACGGCCGACGGCCAGAATGCCCGTCCCATGATCGAGGCAGCCTGCAGCACTTTGCGCTCGTCGGGCGGCAGCCGGTCGATGCGCGCGGTCAGCACCGCCTGCACGGTATCGGGGATGTCGGCCCCTGGCGTGCTCCCTTCCAAGAGCATCCGGACGAGTTCCTCCGCGAACAACGGGTTGCCCTCCGCGCGCTGGGCGACGGCCTGGCGCAGGTCGGGGGCCAACGCTTCGCTGCTCAGCGATGCGACAAGCTGTTCCGTCTCGGCGGGGCGGAGGGGAGCCAGGTCGAGGCCGACGGCGTTTCGCCTCCCGCCGCCCCAATTGGGGCGGCGCTCGAGCAGGTCGGGTCTCGCCAGACAGATCACCAGCAGCGCGATGGGCTCCACGGATCGGGTGAGCGACTCCACAAGGTCCAGCACGCCGTCGTCGGCCCAATGCAGATCTTCCATCGCCAGGATGACCGGACGGTCCGAGGCCAGTGCGGTGACCAGCGCGTGCCACGCGTCGAACAGCCGCCGGCGGAGCACGCTCGGGTCCATCGCCGCGGTGTCGGGCGTATTGAACACGAGCAGCAGATCGTCCAGCACGCCGGGAGGCTGCGGGAGGACGTCGTGGAGCCAGCGGTCGAGCTTCTCGCGCACGGCACCCGGTGGGTCGGTGTCCAGCAGCTCGGCCTGGCTTCGCAGGATGTCGATCAGCGCGTGGTAGCCGACCTGTCCGCCGAACGCAACGCTGCGGCCGCGCAGCATGAGCGGCGCCGGCGCCGTTTCGCGCACTTCGGCCAGGAACTCGCGCAGCAGGCGGCTCTTGCCGACGCCCGGCTGCCCGAACACGGTGACCAGTTGGACCACCTGGTCATCCCGGCTGCGCTGGTAGTGGTGCTGGAGCAGGCCGAGCTCGGCATGCCTGCCCACCATCGGCGCGGCAGCCCGGCGGACGTCGGCGCGCTCGGGCAGAGGGGCCACCGCCTGCCAGACCCGCAGCGGCACGGGTTTGCCTTTGACCTCCATCGGGGGCAGTTCGCGGTATTGAATCGCGTCGCGCGTGAGCCGGTACGTACGCTCCCCGACCACCACCGCGCCCGGCTCCATGGTCTGCTGGAGCCGCGCGGCAACGGTCACCGCGTCGGAAACCAGAAAGTCGCGCTCGAACGTGGATCCCGATGCGGCGACGACTTCACCCGTGTTGATCCCGACCCGCACGGCCAGTTCGACGCGGTAGGTCGCGCTGAGATGGCCGTTCAAGACGGGCATCGCGTCCCGGATGGCCAGGCCGGCGCGGACGGCGCGTTCGGGATCGTCTTCGTGGGAGACGGGCAGCCCGAACACGGCCAGGACGGCGTCCCCGAGGAGGTTTGCCACCGTGCCTTCGTACCATCGCGTGATCGCGTGCTCGACCATCTCATAGAATTTCTGGACCACCTGACGGGCATCTTCCGGATCAAGCCTTTCGGTCAGCGCGGTCGAGCTGACGAGGTCGGTGAAGAGGATCGTCACAACCTTTCGCGACTCCGCGGTCAGGACCGGACCGCTCGACCCGCCGCGCTCGCTGAGGGGCTGCGGCGCCTCGGCGGCCCGGCCCGGCGCCGGCGACAGCGCGATGCCGCAGTTCGGACAAAAACGAGATCCTTCGGCGACCTCCGTTCCGCACTCCGGGCACACCCCGCGCAGGGGTTTCCCGCAGTTCGCGCAGAACTTTGCGCCGGTAGGATTTTCAGATCCGCAGTTCCAGCACCGCATCGCAGCGCAACCTCACTCAGGGCGAAGTTTCGGATGCTGACGTGAAGCTCCTGTTACAATGCCAGGGTACAGAATCGAGTGCGTAGCCGGAAGCGGACAGGGGGAGCGAGCATGCACAGGCGGATCGCGCTGGCGGCCACGGTCCTGGTCGCTGTCATTGTGATCGGGGCGAGCGGAGTGGGGCAGGCCCAGTCGCGGGGAAGCCGCAAGGTCTTTCAGATGAGCGCCGTCTCATACAGTTTCATTCCGAGCCTCATCACCGTCAATCGCGGCGACACCGTCGTGATCCAATTCAGCAACGACGATACCGACCGACGGGCCCACAGCTTCGCCGCCCGCTGGCTGGTGAACCTTGACGTCGTGGCCCGGGGAACGTTCCGCACCGGGCTCGCCGACGAGCGACGGTTCTTCGCCGCCGACGCGGGGCAGAAGTTCGAGATCGAGTTCGTCGCCAGCCAGGCCGGATCGTTCCCGTTCATCTGCGGAATTTTCGACCACGCGGCGCGCGGAGAGGTGGGTGCCATCAACGTCGTGGCCACAGGGCCCTAGCGATCAGTAGGCCGGCGGGGCGTAGACGTTGATGGTAATGAGCGGCCGCCGTCCGGTGTTGGTAATCTCGTGGGTTTCTCCCGCCTCGATCAACAGCAGCGATCCCTGCGCCAGTCTAAGGCTCCTGCCTTCAACGGTCGCACGACCGCTGCCGGAGACCACGTAGAGCCACTGATCTTCCCCGCGGTGCACGTTGTCGCCTCCGCCGGTGGACTGCCCGGGCCGCAGCACCATCGTTGCTCCCTGAGAACGCGGGGTCTCTGCGACGACCTTGAAGAAAGCCGTCATGCCTGTCGTCTCCACGTGCTTCATCTGTGCGCACCTCGCTGGTCCGTATTTTTCCACGCGCGGCCTGTCGTCTATAATGAGCGAGGACGCGGAGGGGTGCCCCGAACTGGTAAGGGACCGGTCTCGAAAACCGGCGGGGCGAAAGCCCCTTGAGGGTTCGAGTCCCTCCCCCTCCGCCAAAATGCCGGACGGGTCGGGTTGTGACCCGTCAGGCATTTTGGCAAATGGAGAACGAACCCTCAAGGTGAGGGGGATTGGCAGGAGCGCGAGTGCGATCACAGAACACTCCCGCGACGTGCAGATGTAAGAGGGGGGTGTAATGTGAACGCACTGGCCAGGAACTGGTGGGCCTTGGTGCTCCGCGGCGTGGTGGCGATTGCTTTCGGCGTGATTGCTTTCTTCTATCCTCCGGCCACGCTCGCGGCGCTGGTCCTGCTGTTTGGTGCCTACGCTCTGGTCGACGGCGTCTTTGCGTTTGTGGCGGCGGTACGGGCGGCGGCCCGCCATGATCGGTGGGGCTCCCTGATCCTCGAGGCCATTTCAGGCGTCGCGGCCGGGATCCTGACGTTTGTCTGGCCGGCGATGACCGCGCTGATTCTCCTCTACTTGATTGCGGCGTGGGCGATTTTCACCGGCGTGTTCGAAGTGATCGCCGCGGTGCGATTGCGCAGAGACATCCAGGGTGAATGGATGCTCGGTCTCGGCGGGATCGCCTCAGTGGTGTTTGGCGTGCTGCTGGTGCTCTATCCGGGATCGGGCGCGCTGGTGGTGGCATGGATCATCGGCCTGTACGCGATGCTGTTCGGCGTTCTGCTGGTCGGTCTCGGACTGCGGCTGCGGGGGATGAGTCCGGCGACGGCATGATTTCCCGCAGGACGCTGCTGCGGCATGCGCTTGCCGCGGCAGCCGGGCTGCCGCTGGCTCTCTACCACTCGCTGCGCTGGGGAGCGGGGCAGCCCGGATCGATCGGGCGCGCGCTGGCCGCGCCGATCAATCCGTCTGTCGACCTCCGGCTCGCGCTCACCCTGGGTGAGTTCTGCACCGCGGCCTACGTGCAGCTCGACGCGCCGGCGACGTTTAAGGTCCCCGCAGGATATGCGCTGGTCGCAAGTTTCACCGGTACCGATCAGCAGCAGATTCGCGCGCCGTACGGGTTCATCGCGGAATCACCCGACGCCGTGGTCGTCGCCTTCCGCGGCACACGGACGCGCACGGAATGGATCACCGACGCGGACTTTTCCTACACAGCCTATCCCTTCGTGGCGGGGGCGGGGTACTGCCACGCCGGGTTCACCGGAATCTACAAGTCGGCGCGGGACCAAATCATCCCGGTCCTGCGCAGGCTGTCACCGTCGAAACAGCTGTACGTCAGCGGGCACAGCCTGGGCGCCGTGCTGGCGACGCTGCACGCTCTCGATGCGGCGGTGAACACCCCCTTCGCGACGCTGGCGATGTACAATTTTGCGAGTCCCCGCGTCGGCGACCGCCGGTTCGCGGCCCGGTACGACCGGACGATCGGGACCAGCATCCGGTTCGTCAATGCCGATGACATCGTCCCCAAACTCCCGACCACCACGACCGGCTATACGCACGTGAAGGCGCCGTGGACATTCGCGCTGCAGACGGGGTCGCGTGGGGGAAACCACGCGTTGACGACCTACCTTGCGGCGGTGCAGAAGGCGGAGGTCCGCTAAGGAACAGCGACGGGTTCTCTTTCCTTCGTCAACGCCTCGAGCTCACGCATGGCCTCAGACAGTTCGTCCGCCAGCCGCGCTTTGCGCAGTGTGGTTGTCGCTTCCCGCAACAACTCAAGGGCCTGCTTGGTGCGCCGTTGGGCCCGCGCAACGTGCGCGAGCGCCAGGAGCGCGCGGCCGCGGCGGCCCGGGTCGTGCGTATGCCCGGCAATCGACAAGGCGGTGCGAGCCGTTGTCTGCGCCTGGGTGATGCGCCCGGCCCGCAGCTGCGCGCGTGCCAGATCCGTCAACGCATCCGCGCGGAGGCCGGGGTCGCTGCGCTCCTGCAGCAGCCGTGCTCCCTGCTCCAGGGCTTCCTGCGCGTTCTCGATGTGGCCGGCTTCCAGCTGCATCCTTCCCAACTGATGAAGGGTCGCGGCCAGGTCGGACCCTTCGCCGGTGGCCTGCAGCGCGTCGCGCGAGCGCTGCAAAGCATCGATCGCCCTGTTGACATGGCGGGCGGCGGCATGGGCCTGACCGATCCCTCCGTACGCCCGCCCCAGCGCCGAATCCAGTCCTTCACGCTCCGCGGTCCGCACCGCGTCTTCCAGCACACGCAGAGCGCGGGAAGGTTTGCCCTGCCTGACAAGGATTGACCCGTGGAGAATCATCGCGTCGCAGCCGTCGAGCGTCCGCAGGGTGCGGGTGGTCCGGAAGGCGGCCAAAGCGTCTTCGATGTCCGTCCGTGCATGGCCGAGATCCCCGTTCTGGTAGGCCAGCCCGGCCAAACGCATCATCGTCCGCGGCTCGGCGAGACGCTGCCGGCGTTTCTTTGCCTGCGCCAGCGCTTCGCGGAACCACCGGTCGGCGTCTCGGGGGCGGCCCTGCATGACGGCGATGTCGCCTCGCGCCAGCAGCAACTCGACATACAAGTCATCGCTGCTGCCGGCCAATGCTGCGGCGGCATCAAGCAGCGGTTCGGTCGGTTCGTCTGTGCCCTGGGCGGCGGTGAGGCGGGCCAGTGTCAGAAGGTTCAGCGCGGTCTCGCGGATCAGCTGCGGCTCGTCGAGCAATAACTGCCCCAGCGAGGTCTGGAGGCGATCCGCGATCGTGACCAGGGTGGCGACAGATGGGTAGGTCCGACCCGATTCGAGGAGGCTCACAAAGCTCTTCGTCAGTCCTGGACCCGCTGCGTCGGTCTGTGTGAGTCCCCGTGCACGCCTGGCCAAACGGATTCGGCTCCCCAAACGCCGCAACCAGTGGGGAATAGCGGAGGTCCGTTGGTCGTCCATGGTACCTAACGGTATTGCCTGTGTGATTTTTGCCCGTATGCCGCAACGCCGAAACACGGGCCCCGGGGGACATCACTGCGGAGATGCCGCTAGCTCAGATCGAGGGTCAGAAATGCCTGCACGACCTGCGGGTCGAAGTGGCTGCCCGATTGGCTGAGGATGTATGCGCGCGTACGCTCAGCGCTCCACGGCTCACGGTAAGGACGCGCGGAGCGCAACGCGTCCCACACGTCCACCGCCGCAAAAATGCGCGCGGCCAGCGGGATCGCATCACCCTGGAGTCCCCGCGGGTAACCGGTGCCGTCCCACTTTTCGTGATGGCTGTAAGGAATCTCCAGCGCCGGCCGCAGGAAGGCAATTGGATTCAGAAGGTCGTGCGCGCGCGCGGGATGCTGCCGCATGATCTCCCATTCCTCGGGGGTCAGGGCGCCCGGCTTCAGCAGGATGCTGTCGGGGATGCCCATCTTGCCGATGTCGTGAAGCAGCGCGCCGCGGCGGACGTGTTCGAGGTCTTCCGCCTGCATCTGCAGGGCCTGCGCGAGGCGCACGGTCAGCTCGGCCACGCGGGTCGTATGGCCCTGGGTTTCCCGATCACGCAGTTCCAGCGCCCGCGACCACCCTTCGATGGTCAGGTCGTAGGCCTGGCGCAGGTCTTCGTTGCTGGACTGCAAACTCAGGCGCAGGGCGGCCAGGCGGTGCAGCTGGCGCTCGATGCGGTCCTTCGACCGCTTCTGCTCTTCCTGCAGCGCCCGGCGCTCATCGCGCTCGCGCCGCAGCCGCTCGAAGACGATACCCGCGTAGAGGTTGATGATCATGAAGACCGCCGCCACGGTGCCTTCGAACAGGATGGTCGATCGCCCCGCCGCGGCGAGGTGCAGCCGGCTGAGCACCACGCTGCTTACGGTGACGTACCCCGCAGCCATCACGCTGCTGAGGACGGCGACGCCGGCAAACCCCACGCGTCCGACCATGAACATCAAGGCCGTGAACCATGCCATCAGGAGGAGGATGCGCCCGGCCGGGGCCACGGCAATGTACAGCATCAGCAGCAGCGAAGCGGCCAGCATTGGGATGTACAGGTAGTGCCGGTCCCACGGCAGGAAGCGGTCCCAGCCGCGGTGGGGGATGAGCCACAGGAATCCCTGGACGGCCGCGGTTACCACCACGGCGATGAGCCACTGGTCGCCCCGAACCGCCGCGAGTCCCAGCACGTCCAGCGAGATCAAGACGGCGAGGGCGAGGACGAGCCCGCCGGAGGCGAGCAAGATGCCGCGCTCTTTGGCGCGCCGGTGTTCGCGTGCAGACGGATCTTCCGCCGCCTGTGCGGCGAGGACTGTCTGAGGATAGTCGACAGACAGGTCCAGCGTGCGAGCGGGAGTGGTCGCCATCGGTCACACTATGAGAGCAAATTACATGCCGCGCGTGACCCGAATACACAAAAGGGCCGCGCTCGACGGGCCGGCGCCGGCAGCATGATTCCGCCGGTCGCGCAAAGAAGTGGAGGCGTCAGGAGGGCTCTTCGTGCACGATGTCACAATCAGGGTGGCAGGCGGCGACGACACCCCTGCGGTGGTCGATTTGCTCAATGCGGTCAGTCCTCCCGACGAACGTGTCACGCTCGAAGAGTTTCGCTACGGGGAAACGATGCGGCATCCTCGCGATGCGTTCAGCCGCCTCGTCGCCACGGACGGCGCGCGCGTCGTGGCCGGAGCGGATGCCGGCAACAGCCAGTCCCGGCCCTCGCAGATGTTCCGTCTGCTCATTGCCGTGCTCCCCGAGTACCGGCGCCGCGGGATTGGGACGGCGCTGGAGCGCCGGCAGCAGGCGTTCGCCCGTGAGCACGGCGGCAGCGAGCTGACGGCGATGATCCGCGCAAATGATGAGTCCTCCCGCGCATTCCTGGACCGGCAGGGATACCGGGAAGCGTTTCAGCGGTTCGAAATGGAGCTCGACGTGCTGGGGTTCGACTGGGACCGCTTCCGCGGCTGGCGGGAGCGCCTCGGCAGCCTGCAGTTGCGGTCATTTGCGGCGATCGGGCCGACTGAAGAGAACATGCGGAAGATGTACGAGCTCACGATGCAGTTGGTCGGGGACGTGCCCTATCCGGACGGACCGCCGCGATTTTCGTTTGATGAATTCAAGATGTACTTCGGCGCCCCCGGATTCCGCGCCGACGGACTGTTCGTCCTCGCCGACGGCGAGACGTGGATCGGGACGAGCGGTCTGCTCACGCCCAGCGGCCGTCCCGCATACACCTACTTCACCGGCGTGCGCCGCGAGTACCGCGGCCGGGGACTGGCCACGCTGCTGAAGCTTGCGGCCATTGACTTCGCGCGGGCCAACGACATCGCGGCCATGCGGACCACGAACGACACGGTGAACTATCCGATGGTGGCCGTCAACGAGAAGCTCGGCTACCGGCGGCTGCCGGCCCGGGTGGCAATGAAGCTGGTCTGGTAGCGCGCATGGATGCGATCGTCCTGGCGGGTGGCGGTACCGAGCCGGGGCTCGACCCCGCCCTGCCCAACAAGGCCTTCGTGCTGGTCGCCGGCCGGCCGCTCGTGGCGCATGTGGTCGCGGCACTCCTGAAAACTCCGAGCATCGAGCGGGTGGCGGTGATCGGGCCCGAGGGCGCCCTTCAGCGGGCCCTGCCTCCGACGGTGACGTCGATTCCCGCGGTCGGTGGAATCATGGACAACGTCGTCCGGGGCATCGACGTCCTGCAGCCGAGAGGCCTCACGATGGTCGTCGCCTCGGATCTGCCCCTGCTGACGCCGTTTGTGATCGAGGAAGTCGTGGACGCGTGCGCGGCGGAGCCGGCGGACTTCTACTATCCGATCGTTCCGGACAACGTGATCCTGGCGCAGTTTCCAGCCGCGCAGAAAC
>JBIOXT010000019.1:0-8337 GCA_044869795.1 bacterium
TGAGTCGTAGGCCTGACAGAGCGGGTACATGATCTCGTGCAGGAAGACCGGGGTGCCGGACTTCAGCCGGTTCGTGAAGTCATCCCGCTCCAGGATGCGCGCCACGGTGGTCTTGGCGGCGAGCCGGATGACCTCTTCGAACTTCAGCGGCGCCAGCCAGTCGCTGTTGAACACGACGCGCGTCTTGACCGGATCCAGGATCTTCGAGTACTGGTCCTTGTACGACGCCACGTTGCGCTCGATCTCCTCGCGGGTCAGCATCGGCCGGGTCTTCTTCCGATCCGACGGATCGCCGATCATCCCGGTAAAGTCGCCGACCACCAGGATGGCCTCGTGGCCGAGCTCCTGGAATTGCCGCAGTTTGCGCAGGACGATGGCGATGCCCAGGTGAATGTCGGGCGCGCTGGGGTCGACGCCCAGCTTGACCCGCAGCGACCGGCCCTGTCGCAGTTTGGCGAGAAGGTCCTCCTCGGAGATGATCTCCACGGTGCCGCGGCGGAGGAGCTCGAGTTGCTGTTCGGGCGATAACGAGGGCATGGTCGTCATCTGATTATACTCGGGCGGACCGTGGTCATCTCTTCAGCTCCACGATGGTCACGCCGCTCTCGCCTTCGTCGCGGCCGCCGAGGCGGAACTGTTTCACGTGGGGATGGCCACTGAGGAAGTCGTGGACCATCTTGCGGAGCACGCCGGTCCCCTTGCCGTGGACAATCGTCACCCGCTCAAGCCCGGCGAGGTAGGCATCGTCAATGTACTTGTCGACCGTCGGCAGCGCTTCATCGGTCGTCTGGCCCCGGATTTCGATCGACGAGGGCACCGCTTCTGTCGGGCTCAGGACGTCGTACGTCGGACCCGAGCGGCCGCCGATGGGGGAGGGTCGATCGGCTTCGGCAGCACCGGTAGGTCTCCGCAAGGCGGAGATGTGGACCCGCACCCGCATCGTCCCACTGTCGATCTCCACTTCACCCTTCGTGTCCGGCGGGCTCGCGACGATGCCTTCGCGGTTGAGGGGCACGATGAGCACGGGTTGTCCGGGTTCCACGCGCTCGAGCGGCTCTTCGGGAACCGATTCAGGCGCCGACGTCGCGAGCTGCCCTTCGAGCTCCGCCGCGACCTGGCGCAGGCGGGCCCGGGCGTCGCGGACGGCCTGCGGCGACGGCTGCGCCTTCACCGATGCCACGATCGCCTCGACTTCGCGCCGTGTCCTGGCGAGCAGCGCGTCGGCGTCCTCACGCAGCCGCGCCAGGATCTTCGCGCGCTGGTCCTTGATCCGCTGCTGCTCCTGGGCGTACTGACGGCGAAGGTCTTCGGATTCGCGTCGCAGTCGTGCGGCCTCGCCGAGTTCCCATTCGTAGGCCCGACGGTCCGCCTCGATGTCGCCGAGGATCCTGTCGATCGCGGCAACCTCCGCCCCCAGGTAGCCCTGCGCCCGGGCAATCAGCTCGGGGGAGAGGCCCAACCGCGCGGCGATCGTCAGCGCGTTGCTCCGGCCCGGGATACCGATCAGCAGCCGGTAGGTGGGCCGCAGCGTCTGCGTGTCAAATTCCACCGACCCGTTCTGGATGCCGGGATGATCGTACGCCAGCGCCTTGAGCTCGCTGTAGTGCGTGGTGACCACTGTTCGCGCGCCGGCCTGATGAAGGTATTCGATGAGTGCTCGTGCCAGCGCGACGCCCTCGGTGGGATCGGTGCCCGCGCCAATCTCGTCGAGCAGCACGAGGGCGCCGCCTGCTCCGCCCTCTGCCCCAAGCCCGTCCAGGATCTTCACGATCGCGCCCATGTGCGACGAGAACGTCGAGAGGGACTGTTCGATGCTCTGCTCGTCGCCGATGTCGGCGAAGACCTGTGAGAACACGCCGGCCTCCGACCCCGGGTCGGTGGGAAGGTAGAGTCCCGCCTGCGCCATCAAGGTCAGCAGCCCGACCGTTTTCAGCGTCACCGTCTTGCCGCCCGTGTTCGGACCGGTCAGCACCAGCGTGGTGAACTCATCGCCGAGCCACACGTCGATGGGCACGACCTCGCCGGTGAGCAGCGGATGGCGGGCATGCAAGAAGCGCAGTACGCCGTCCGTCCGGATGCGGGGGGAAGAGGCGTGCAGCAGGTCGGCGAGCCGCGCCTTCGCCACAGCGAAATCAACCTGCCCGACCGCCTCGTAGGACCAGCCGATGGGCTCGGCCTTCTCCCCGATGCGCCCGCTGAGCTCACGCAGCAGGCGCGCGATCTCGTCGCGTTCCTCGATGTCCAACTCGCGCATCCGATTCCCCAGCGGCACAATCGCCAGCGGCTCCATGAACGCCGTGAGGCCGCTGCTGGATTGATCGTGCAGCACGCCGGGGAACCGCGCCTTGAACTCCTGTTTCACCGGAACGACAAATCGGTCGCCGCGAGTTGTAATCAGCAGATCCTGGAGCATCTGGGCCGTCGGCCCTCGGAGCAGGTCCTCCAGCTTCTCGCGGAGCCGGCCTTCGGTGATGCGCCGCTCGCGGCGGATGCGCGCAAGATCGGCGCTGGCGGTATCCGGGATCGTGCCGTCGTCGGCCACCGTGCGCCGGACGCCGTCTTCCAGATCGCTGAAGATCCCCATCTGGCCGGCCAGCTCACCGAGCCGCTCGACACGCCCGCGGCGTGCCTCGATATAGCCCTTGCACTGCCGGATCGTCGCGAGCGTATCGCGCAGCGCCAGGAGTTCCCGCGGCTCCAGCGATGAACCGATCTGGCATCGCTGCAGCGCGTCGCGGATATCCGACGTTCCCCGCAGCGGGACGTCGCCGTCGGCCAGCAGGGCCACCGCCTCAGCGGTCTCCTGCTGCCGCAGCTGCACCACGTCCGGCGCCCCCGATGGCTGCAGCCCCGCGGCCAGCTCTCGCCCGATCGTAGTGACCGTCTGTCCGGCCAGACGGTCCCGGATCTTGGGGAACTCCAGCACGCGCAGGGTGCGCTCATCCATCGGTGGGATCGTCGTCGAGCCAGTGGACGATTGCCGGCGCGAGATCGGTCAATGCCGCGATCCCGCTGCCGACGGTCTCGCGGCCGGCGCCCATCAGGATGGTGGGGACCGCGTTTCGCGTGTGGGCGGGGGCGCGGGTGTCTTCCAGATTTCCATGGTCGCTCACTACCAGCACCAGCGTCTCATCCAGCGCGGCCGTCTCCAGGACTCCGCCGATCAGCGCATCGACCATGGCGACGGCTTCGGCCGGGGCGAGCGGGATGCGGTGATGGGCGGCGAGGTCGGACAGGAAGAACTCAAACAGCGTGAAGTGGTAGTCGCGGGACAGCCGGCCGAGCACTTCTCCGCTTTCCCGCGGCGTCCGAGGCGGCACATCGTACCCCCACGTCCGCAGACGGGCGTTGGTCAGGTCGTGGAAGATCGACCGACCCGCGCGGAGATCATCCAGGTCACGCAGCCGCACGCCCGCGGCCAGCGCCGAAAACGTGATCGCGGCATGCCGCAGCTGCCGCTGCTCGACCGCCTGGAAGTAGTGCGGCGTGTAGGTGTTGGCCAGCGCGGCGGTGAGGCCCATCGCCTGAACTTGTCTGAAGAGGTTGTGGTCGGTGAGCACGGCGCGCAACGCCTTGGTCGGGTACGCCGTGACGTGCCGGCCGGCAACCGCGGCGGCGTTGATCCCGGTCAGCAGCGCCGTCTGACCCGTGGCGCTCTGGGGAAGCCCGGGCAGACCCAGCGTGGCATCGGTGGGCACGACGAAGGCACCGTTGTGCCGAAAGGGCGCGTCAAACCCCGCCAGGTTGCGGCCCAGCACCGCATCGAGGACCGGTGTATCGGCGGCCACCACGGGATTGATCATGGGATCGTCCTCGCCGATTCCGATCCCATCGACGAAGATGCACAGCGCGCGGCTCATCGGCGTGACACGAATGGGCTGTCGTCAACGTAGAAGCGCCACCGGCGCTCGACGGCGGCGCTGATGCCGATGCGGCCTGACGACCTGAAGCGAAGACCGGCCGCGTCCGCACGCGCGATGTACAGGGGAGGCTTGGTGAGATCCGCCGTGTTGTGCTCCGGTCCGATGCCCATGGCCTGCGTGAGGCGGCCGGGTCCGGCCGCGGCCAAGCGGGGATCGGTGACGTCCCGCCGCCGCAGCATCGACGCCACGCCCTCCAGCGGCTCCAGCGCCCGCAGCAGCACGGCGCCGGCGATCCCTTCGCGCTCGCAGACGACGTTGAGGCAGTAGTGGTTGCCATACGTGAAGTACACGTAGGCCGTTCCGGCCCGCGACCACATGATCTGACTCCGCGGCGTCCTGCGGTACGCATGACTGGCGGGATCTCCCGGGCCACGGTACGCTTCGACCTCGACAATGCGCCCCACCAGCGGGCCGGTTGGTGTTTCGTGGACGAGGAGCTGACCCAGGAGTGCCTTTGCCACCTGGACCGTATTGCGCTCAAAGAACGATCGCGGCAACCCCCTAGCGTTCATGCAGCCACTCCAAGAGGCCCTTCAGGGTGCGGGTATTGAGGACGTCTTTGGGTTCCAGCCAGGCCCGCCGCGCGACCCCGACGCCGTACGCCATGAACCGGAGGTCGTAGCGGCTGTGGGCGTCGGTGCTGATCACGAGCACGACTCCCCGCTCCTTGGCCATCTTCGCCTGGACGTCGCGCAGATCGAGCCGGTTCGGCGAGGCGTTGATTTCCAACGCTGTGTGCGTCCGGCGGGCGGCTTCGATCAGCTTCTCGATGTCGACCTCGTAGGATTCGCGCTGCCCCAGCAGCCGGCCGGTGGGATGCCCCAGGATGTCGACGTGCGGGTTCTCCATCGCCTTGACCAGCCGGGCCGTCATCTCGTCGACCGGCATCTTGAACCGGGTGTGCACCGACGCCACCACGACGTCCAGCGCTTCCAGCACGTGATCGGGATAGTCCAGGCGCCCATCGGGCAGGATGTCGCACTCCGTCCCCATCAGCACCGTCATCCCGACTTTCTCGGACGCCCGTTTCGCAGCGCGGGCGTTGACCTTCAACTCGTCGGCGGGAACCCCGCCCACGAACTTTAGCGACTGCGAGTGGTCGGTGATCGCCACGTATTCATACCCGAGCGCCTTCGCGGCGCGCGCCATCGCCTCCACCGTCTCGGTGCCGTCGCTCCACCGGGTGTGCACCTGCAGGTCGCCGCGGATGTCCTGCGGGCCGATCAACCGGGGGAGGTTCCCCCGCTCCGCCAACTCCACCTCGCCTTGATCCTCGCGGATCTCCGGAGGGATCAACGGCAGGCCCACGGCCTTGTAGACGTCGTCCTCCGTCTGCCCGGCAAGGCGCGTGTCGTCCTCAACGGCGAAGACACCGTACTCGTTGACCTTCAGTCCCCGGCGCACTGCACGCTCGCGCACCTTGACGTTGTGCTCCTTGCTGCCCGTGAAGTACTGCAGCGCGGCGCCGAACGATTCGCGCGGCACGACGCGGACGTCCGCCTGCACGCCGGCGTCGAGGATGACACTCGACCGCGTCGGCCCTTTGGCCAGGACCTGCTTGACCCGCGGCAAGGTCGTAAAGCGCTCCATCACCGCATCCGGCTTGCTGCTGGTCACCAACAGGTCGATGTCGCCGATGTGCTCCTTCATCCGGCGCAGGCTCCCGGCCACACTGACTTCCTTCACGCCCTTGACGCCCTTCAGTGCATCGACGATTTCCTGAGCCAGGGGCAGGACCTGCCCGATGGGCAGGCGTGCCTGCGTGCGCTTGAGCAGCGCGATCCCGTTGAGGATGTTCTCCTCGGTTTTCGGCCCTAACCGCGGCAAAGTCTGCACCTTGTGTTCGCGGCAGGCGCGCTCCAGCTCGTCGATCGTCGTGATCCCCAACCGTTCATGCAGCAGCAGGGCAGTCTTGGGACCGACCTCGGAGACGGTCATGAGGGTGGTGATGCCCGCGGGGAGCTGCGCCTTGAGGTCCTCGTAGTACGCGCAGGTCCCGCTGTTGAGAAATTCGACGATCTTCTCCGCCGTGCTCTTGCCGACCCCGGTGATCCCGGTCAGGCCATCGCGTGCGGCGACCGCCGCAATGTCCTCGGTCATCCCCTCCAGTGCACGGGCCGCGCGGCGGTAAGCGTTGATCCGGAACGGTGACTCCGCTTTGATCTCGAGCATGTCGGCGATGTCGTTGAACATCGCCGCAACGGCGCGGTTCTGCATCCCGCCACCACTGTACCATTTGGAACCGGACCGGGAATCAGAAGCGCGCCGCGCCCCCGCCGAAGACCGGGATGGACGGCGGCAGCACCGAGCGGAGCCATTCCACCGCGTCGCTCTCCGCCGCTGCGACAGGAGCGGCGAGCACGGAGCGCGCGGCGTCGCGTGTCACCGGCTCGCCAACCGGAGAGGCCATCGCCACGGTCAGCAGCGCCGCGGCCAGCAGCGTCCCGCGCGCCAGACCCACCGCCGCCCCGATCAGCCGCGATAACGGCGACGGGTCCCGAGCCCCCAGCAAGACCGATGCGGCCACGGCCAGGATGGCATTGACGCCGAGGAACAACACCA
The DNA here is from genome assembly GCA_044869795.1 of bacterium. Lineage (GTDB taxonomy): Bacteria > Sysuimicrobiota > Sysuimicrobiia > Sysuimicrobiales > Kaftiobacteriaceae > DASXUC01. The sequence goes on from JBIOXT010000019.1 coordinate 6,486, forward strand.
GAAAGGCGATGGTCGCCTGCCACGGCGGAGACAGCGGGATGAAGCCAAACGCTCCGGCCAGATCCGCGTACCAGTAGGACGCCGCGAGGTAGGCGATGAGCAGACCCAGCACGCTGCCCGCGGCGGCGAGCGCTCCCCGCCGCAGGCCCTGCAGGATCGAGAACGCCGCGGCCGCGACGATGACCCAGTCGATCCACGTCATGTTACTCACGGACCTGCGCCTCCAGGCGCTCGAGGAGCCCTCGTTTGACCATCGCGACCACCGCGTCGACTTCGGCCGCCGACAGCGTCCGATCGGCCGCGCGAAACGTCAGCGCGTAGGCCAGGCTCCGCCGCCCCGGCGGGATCTGCGCGCCGCGGTAGGTGTCAAACAGTTCGGCGTCTTCGAGCAGCGGCCCGGCGGCGCCGACGATCGCGGCGTGGACCTCCGCCGCCGGGACTTCGTCCGCCACGACCACTGCCAGGTCCCGGCGCACCGCGGGGAATCGCGGCAGCGGGCGGTGCTGGGGTCGCAGCTCGGCCGCCGCCAGGAGGAGGTCCAGATCGAACTCCGCAACGTAGGTGGCGGCGGGCAGGTCGAACGCCACCGCGATGTCTGGGTGGAGTTCACCAAAGAGTCCGACCGGGCCGCCCTCTACACGCAGGGCGGCCGAGCGGCCCGGATGCAACCAGGGTGCCGATCCCGTTGCGAAGATCGCGCCGGCTATGCGCAGCTCGCCGAGCAGCGATTCTGCGACACCTTTGAGATGATAGAAGGTCACCGCGACGGATTCCTCGGCCGTGTTCCACGTGCCTTCCGCTGTGCGGCCGGTCATCAGGATTCCGACCCGGCGCGGCTCGACCACCCGGCCGTCGTCGGGGTGGAACACCCGACCGATCTCGAAGATCTGGACGTCGGCGACCCGCCGGTTGACGTTCGTCCGTCCCACCTCCAGCAGTGCCGGCAGCAGGGTCGTGCGCATTTGCGTATGATCCTCGACCAGCGGATTCATCAGCCGCACCGCGCGGCGCCACGGATGCTCCGCGGGCAGACGCAGGGCGTCGAGCGACTCGGGACGGGTCAGCGAGACGGTGAGGACTTCGGTCAGTCCCGCACGGATCAGCGCGTCGCGCGCCGCCTGCTCGGCAATCAGCGAGGGCACGCGGGTTGCCGCGGGCGTCGTCTCCAGCGGCATGGACTCGGGGATCCGATCGTATCCATAGTGCCGGGCCACGTCCTCGATGAGATCTTCCTCGCGCTCGACGTCCCGGCGGTACGACGGCACGCCGACCCGCAGGGCCTCCGCGGCGCGCTGCACCTCGAATCCGAGGCTCGCCAGGATGGCCAGGCCGTCGTCCAGCGGGATCTCAATGCCCAGCAGCCGCGCCACACGGGCCCATCGCAGATCGACGCTGCGGGACTCCACGGGGACCGGGTAGCGATCGACGATGCCGCGGAGCACGCGGCCGCCGGCGGTCTGTTGGATCAGGGCGGCCGCCCTGGCGGCGGCGCCGGAAATGCCGGCGATGTCGATGCCCCGCTCGAATCTGGCGCTGCTCTCGGTCCGCACCCCCAGCCGCTTGCTGGTGCGCCGGATATTCGCCGCCGCGAAGGCGGCCGCTTCGATCAACACGCGGGTGGTGGCCGAGCCAATTTCGCTGTCGGCGCCGCCGATGACGCCTCCGACGCCGACCGCGCGCTCGGCATCGGCAATCACGAGCGTCTGGGGGTCGAGGATGCGGTCGACGCCGTCCAGGGTGACCAGCTGTTCTCCGTCCCGGGCGCGGCGGACGACGATCCGTCCGCCCGCCAGCCGGTCATAGTCGAACGCATGCATCGGCTGGCCCAGCTCGAGCATCACGTAGTTGGTGA
>JBIOXT010000020.1:0-27210 GCA_044869795.1 bacterium
GCCAACCGGCCGTCGCCGTGATGGTTGTCCTGGTAGGCGACAAACGACTTCTTACCGCGGATGAAGAACGTCGGCGCACCGTGGCTCAAACGCTCAGAGGTCTCAGGCAACGCCAGGCACAGCTTTCGAACGCGGGCGAGCGGGCTACGGGCTCCTAGCCGGAGGCGTCGTTTCACACTCTAGGGAGCGATGGCTTCGAGGTCGCTGGTCGGGTACATTCGCTCGACTTTGGCCTTTTGTTCCAGCAGCACCGTGGCGACCTGATACTCGGGAACGACGCGCACGATCGTGCCCTCGGGCTGTCCCTGCTCCCCGAGCACCTTCACCCGGTCGCCCGCCTTGATGGGCCGTCCGTTCCGATCCGTGGCCTGCTCGCGAAGATCGACCATATGTCGCCCCTTTATGCCTCGAGCATGAGGCGGTTTCTGATGCTGGCCAGGACGTCCCGCCGCGTCAGCGTTCCCAGCAGGCGGTGGCCGTCCAGCACGATCGCATGCCCCGCGGGGCTTGCCGCGATCGTCAGGAACGCCTCGAATGCGTCCTGCGACGCGGAGACGGTGGCGCACTCCGCTTCGGGGGTCATCGCCTGCTCGACGAGCACTTCGTCCCAACGCTCCCGCGGCACCTTCTTCACGTCATCGAGGGAAATCAACCCGCGGAACCGCTCGCCGGCGACCACGCTGAACTCTGATTCGGGGCTGCGCAGCAGATAGTCGTGGACAAACTGTCCCAGCGTAATCCCCCCGGGCACGGTGGCCGCGTCCTCACGCATCAGGTCGCGCACCTTCACCCCGCGCAGGGCCCGCCGGATGAGCATCTGCTGGTAGCCGGCCTGCGCCGCCTGCAGCAGGAACCAGCCAATGAACACCATCCAGATGCCGTCGCCGACGCGGCCCCCGACCACCTGCAAGACACCCAGCGCGATCAAGAAATACGCGAAGCCTTGCCCGATCGTCGAGGCGATCCGGGTGGCGCGGGTGAGATCTCCCGTGAAGTACCAGATCGCGGAGCGAAGCACGCGCCCGCCGTCGAGGGGGAACGCCGGCACGAGGTTGAACCCCGCCACCACGAGATTGATGAATCCCAGGTACTGAAACAGCAGGTGGGCGGGTCCCTCCCCCAGCCGGGACAGCCCCCAGGCCAGTCCTCCGATCAGCAGACTCATCAACGGCCCGGCGATCGCCATGCGGAACTCGCCCCCCGCCGTCGCAGGTTCCTTCGCCAACTGGGCGACGCCGCCGAAGATGAACAGCGTGATGCGCCGGACCGACAGCCCCTCGCGGACCGCCATGTAGGAGTGTGCCAGTTCGTGGAGCAGGAGCGCGACGAAGAACAGCAGCGCCGCCGTCACCGCCAGCGTCACGGCCGTCCCCGTGCTCAAGCTCGGGCCCACGCGCGGGAAATACCCGACGGCGAGCGACCATGCGACGAGCCCGAAGACGATCAGCCAGGTGTAGTGGACCTCGACGGAAATCCCAAAGATCCGGGCAATACGGATGCTACCTGTCGTCGGCGTCGGCCGCCACGGGGGGTTTGAACCGCTCGATCGGATTCCGACAATCCTTGCAGTAGTAGATCGCCCGGCAGAGCGTGGGCCCGAACGGGTTCTCCAGGACCGTGTTGCGCGATCCACAGAACGGGCAGACGATGCCTGTCGCGGCGAGCCTGGATCCCCGCAACGACACCGACAGCCCGTGCTCGTGCAGTCGCGTTCTCCCTCGTTCCGTCATACGGTCCATCGTCCAGGGCCGTGCGAAGCTGAGGTCCACGGCCACCTCGGTCACCCCGGCGACGCGCAGCAGCCGGTCGCGGATGTCGATGCGCATCAGGTCGATCGCGGGGCAGGCGCTGTAGGTGGGGATCATCGTGACCTGCACGCGGCCCGCGTCGACCCGGACCTCTTCGATGAGGCCGAGATCGGTCACGGTGATCGGCAATTCTGGGTCGGTGACGGTCTCCAGCGCGGCCCAGATCTCCCGCTCGATCGTGGTCGTCCGCATCGTCACCATGTGGCATCCGGCTCGGTGCCCCGGACCGAGGTCATGTCATCCAGCAGGCGGGCGAGGTCGTCGCTGTGCTCTCCGCGCCGGCCGTTTGGTGCCGGAAGGACCGCCGGTACGCGCAGCCCGAGCTCCTCGAGGAGCGGACGCACCGCGTGCCTCCACCGCTGCGCCTGCTCCGAACCCGCAAGCGTCATGATACCCAACTCGCCCAGGATCTGCTCGTCTTCCACCGGAGCAAAGATCCCCGCTGCCGCCGGCCACACGGTGTCCAACGCTTCTTGCATTTTCCCCCGTGCCGGCCCCGATGCGCCAGCGAGGTGCCGTAGCCACTGCTCGCCGTACAGCAGGTGATATTTCTCCTCGCGCCGCAAGGTCGACGCGAGGTCGGCGATGGGTTGGGCCGTTCCGGATGCCAGCGCATCCAGGCGGATCGCATCGGCGTGATCGTATAGAAACAGCCGGGTGATGCTGAAGCCCCAATCGCCGTTCGGGCGCTCCAGCACCACGGCATTGCGAAAGGCCGCGGCGGGCCGGCCGTAGGCCAGCGTGTCGGGGCTGCCACCCTGCAACCGGGCCACCTGCTCATAGAAGAGCTTCGCGTGGCCGATTTCCTCCTGGGCGATCGATGACAGCGCGACGTCGGATTCGATATCCGGCGCAAATCCGGTCCATTCCGAGTGCCGGTGACCGATGATCAGCTCGTCGTCGGCGATCGCCAAGAGGTAGTTGGCCAGCGCTGGATGCGGTTTCAGCGCCGCCGGCCTTTCATGATCCGTTGCTGCTCGCGGTACGATCCGCCGAACCGGTAGCTCTTGTCGATCGCCGGCTCGAACATCTCTGCGTCGTCGTAGGCGGTGGCGGCGACGGCCGTGTACGGGGCGACCCAGAGGTTGACACAGGGATCGCGCCGCGCGAACTGCTCTTTGGCGAGGACGAGCGCCATCTCCGGGTCGGCGGCGTGGACGTCACCGACGTGAACGTGAGGGTCGTTCTTGCTCTCCTGCCGGAAAACGGCAAACAGATGGGCGGCCTCGGCCTCGTCCTTGCCTAGCAGCTGCCACAACGCCGGCATCGCGGGGAGTCAGGCGGGCAACTCGGTGCGGTGATACATGAACAGCGAGTAGTCGAGATTCTGCGCGGCGATGCCCAGCTGGCGCAGCATCGCCATCGCCTGCGCCCGGTGGTGGACTTCGTGGAACAGCATCTGGGCCGCGATCCCCCCGGTCGTCGTCTGGATCTGGATCGTCGGGCGGTCGGGAACGTTGACCAGGTACTCGACGGGTTTGCTCCAGTCGGTAATCTCGCGCAGCGTCTGGCCGGTTTTTTCCGTCTCCTCGCGCCAGACCGGCTCCAGCGCCGCGAAGTTCGCTCCTTCAAACTGACCAAACAGCCGGTCCTCCAGCGGGGGCAGGTCCTCGCCCCGCAGCCGCCTGGTGTAGGTCCACTCCCCGCTCGCGATCTCGACCATCGTCGCGCGCAGGGTCTTCAGTCCCAGCGGGAACTCCTGCGTGTACTGCTCCAGCGACAGCGGCCGTACCCAGTCCAACAGCTTCGCGCGCGCCTTGACGACGTAGTCGTGCAGGTGCACCGGATTGAACCCCTCCTGCCCCATGCTCATGCTGCCATCCCCCAGTGACCGAGCGCTTCCCGGACCCACGCGTGTTTCCGCCAGTAGTCGTTGCGCAGCGCGAGGCGCGCTGCTGTTTTCGGCCCGTCGCCGCGGATGACGCGTTTGAACTCCTCCCAGTCCGGCTCGCTGTAGTCGTACCGTCCGGCGGCTTCATTCCAGCGCAGTCCGGGATCCGGCAGCCGCAGGCCGTAGTCGGTGATCAACGGCACGAACTGCCGGAGGAATTGCTGGCGGAGCTCATCGTTCGTCTTCACCTTGATCCGCCACCGCATCATCGTTTCGAGGTGCGGCGAGGCCTGATCCCGCGGCCCGAAGAAGTGCATGATGGGCTGCCACCAGCGGTCGATCGCATCCTGCAGCATCGCCCGCTGCGCGGCGGTCCCCTCCGCCAGCGTGCGGTACACGTCGATCCCCAGCCGGATGTGAAAGTCCTCTTCATAGCAGATGCGCTTGAGGACGCGGGAGTATGGGGCGTAACTGCTGGCGCGCAGCGATCCCTGCGTCTGCATGGCGGCGCCGTCGACGAAGACCTGGATCACCGCCACGTCGGCCCAGGTGTCGGCCGGGTAGTGGAAGACGTTGTGGAACTTGCTCTTTCCCGCCAGCAGTTCCTCGATCATTTGCCGGCGCGGTTTCCCCAAATCCTCGGCAACGCGGTAGAGTAGCTGCGCATGGCCGACCTCATCCTGAACCTTGGCGACCAGCGCCATCTTGCGGCTCAGCGTCGGCGCCCGGGGGATCCACTCCCGCTCGGGCAGGGCGCCCATCAGCTCGGAGTTGGCGTGCATCTGGATCAACCGCAGGCACTCGAACCGGTACTGCGCGGGTATCCACTCGCCCGCCTCCAGGCGCTCGCCGGCGGCAACTTTGGCCTCGAACTCGGCTAGCTTCGTTGGATCTTCTGGGAGGAAAGTCTGCGGTTCTGCCATCGGCTAGATTCTATCACTAGTCGTTTAGCGCCGGTTGGCGACCTCGAGCGCGATGCCTGCGGCGAGGGACGCGGCCGTAGCGATGAGCTGCCCGCTGACGCGCTCGAGGACGTCATTCGGCGTGTGGATGGCATCGTCATCGCCGGTGTGCAAAAACACCGCCGGGATGCCCGCCTGTTCGAAGGAGACGTGATCGCTCTGACCGAGGCGGAAGCGGCGCAGGGTCAACCCCAGGCCGCGCGCCACGGCGTCAGCGACGTCGAGCATCGCGGGGTGACCGGTCAAATTGCCGGCCAGGATAGCCGGGCCCCGCCCGACCATGTCCATGTTCACCATGCCGACGACGCTCGCGGACGCGTTCCTGACGTAGAACGCCGACCCGATCAGGCCGACCTCCTCGGCGCCAAAACCAATGAAGTGGATCGTGCGTACGGTGGGCACCTCGGCGAGTAGCCGGGCGGCCTCCAGCACGGCCGCGGTTCCGGACCCGTTGTCATTGGCCCCGGGGCTCACCCGCACCGAGTCGCGGTGGCCGCCCACCACCACAACCTCGTTGGGCGCCGCGGTCCCGCGCTTGATGCCGATCACGTTTTCGCTCGTGCGCTGCTCGGTGACCGTGCTGACGACCAACCGCACACGGACCGGGCCGCTCTTCAGCAGATCCAGCAGGCGGCGGCCGTCTTCCTGGCTGATCACGACCGCGGGGATCTTCGACGGCTCGACGAGCGTGACCGCGATGGCCAGCCCGCTCTGGTTGTTGTAGACGATCACGGCGGCGCCGCCGGCCGCGGCGACGTTCGCCGCCTTCTCGCGGAACTGGATCCCTCCCCGTTCGACCAGCGCGATCTTGCCGTCGAGCCGCTGGCCGGTCAGGTCCTGCGGGGTGCCGGTCCCCATAGCGACCAGCTCCGCCTCGAGCCCGTCCGCGGGGGTCGACGCCGAGAATTCCATCGTCACAAGCGGAATCGAGGCCGCCGCGGGCGCAAGCACGACCAGTGACGGGGCGCGGGTCTCCTCAAAGAACCGAAACGGAAACTGCTGCCGCACGACCGAGTATCCTAACCGCCGGAATTGCTCGGCGATGTAGTCAGCCCCGCGCGCATCCGCCGGGCTGCCGGCGGGCCGGGGGCCGATCTGCTGGCTGAGTACGATGTCGTGCTGGAGGGCGAGCTGCGGGGACGCCGCGGGCAGGGTCGGGGCCGGCCCGGCCCTGACGGTAGCGGTGAGCACCAGCACCGCTGCGGCGGCCGCGACCACGCGCACGGAGGTTCCTGCGGACCTCATCGGCCCGACTCCAAACGGGTCAGGTCGGCAAATGCCTGCTGCAGCCGATCGTAGGTGGCTTCCAGATGCTCGGGTATCACTTTGACGTCCCCCAGGACCGGCATGAAATTCGTATCGCCGTGCCATCGCGGGACCACGTGCGCGTGGAGGTGATCGCGGATGCCGGCCCCCGCGGCCTCCCCCAGATTCAGACCGATGTTGTACCCTCCGGGGTTGAATGCCCGATCCTCCGCCGCCAGCGTCCGGGCCAGCGTCCCCATCAGCTCCCGCTGTTCCTCGCCGTCGAGCTCCGCCACGCCGCCCGTATGGCGGTACGGCACCACCATGACGTGGCCGGCGTTGTACGGAAATCGATTCAGGATCACAAACGTCCGGGGCCCACGGTACACGACGAGGGCGCGGCGGTCCTCAGATGTTGCCGCAGCCAGACAGAAGATACAGCCTTCGGGTTTCTCCTGTTCGATGTATGTCAGCCGCCAAGGCGCCCAGAGCTGCTTCATCGGCCGGCGCGCGTCCGCCGCTGGCGCAAGAACTCCAGCGCCGCCTGCGCCGCCGCCTGCTCCGCCTGCTTCTTGCTCTGCCCGCGGCCTTCGCCCAGCACCCGCCCGCCCGCTTCGACCGTGGCCACAAAGACCTTGGCATGGTCGGGCCCCTCCTCGTCCTTGATCCGGTAGCGGGGGAGCCGGCGTTCGCGCTCCTGCAGCAGTTCCTGCAGTTCGCTCTTGTAGTCTTCACTGGGGGCTTCGAGGTCTTCGTACACGTCTTGCAGCAGCCGCGACGTCACGGCGTGGGCGACGCCAAACCCCGAGTCCACGTACACGGCCCCCAGCACCGCTTCCACGACGTCGGCCAGCATCGACGCCCGGGCCCGGCCGCCGGATTTCTCCTCACCCTTCCCCATCAGGATGTAGCGGCCCAGGTCCAGCGTGCGGGCGATGCGGGCGAGCCACGGTTCGCTGACCACGCGCGCCCGCAGTTTCGCGAGTTCGCCTTCCGGCGCGTCGGTGAACCGGTAATAGAGGTAGTCGCAGACGACCAGGTTGAGCACCGCATCGCCGAGGAGTTCCAGGCGCTCGTAGCTCTCCCGTCGCCCGCCGCGGCCCTCGTGCCCGTAAGAGCCGTGCTGCAGGGCGAGGTTCAGCAGGGCGCGGTCGCGGAACCGGACGTCGAGCTTCGCTTCGAGTTCCTGCAGTTCGGCGAGGCGCTGGTCGTCGATCTGGAGTTCGACCGCCTCGGAGATGACGTCAGGCGGCATCATACTTGCGGACGATCAGAATTGCGTTGTGCCCTCCGAACCCAAACGCGTTGGACATCGCGGCGCGCACCGCCGCCGGCCGGGCGGTGTTCGGCACGTAGTCGAGGTCGCACTCCGGATCCGGCACGTCGTAGTTGATGGTGGGCGGAACGACCTGATGCTCGATCGCCAGCGCGCAGACGATCAACTCCACGCCGCCGGCGGCCCCCAGCAGGTGGCCGGTCATCGACTTGGTGGAGCTGACGGCGACCTTCCGGGCGTGCGGGCCGAACACACGCTTGATGGCGATCGTCTCAGTCCGGTCATTGTACTGCGTGCTGGTGCCGTGCGCGTTGACGTAATCGATCTCCGCGGGCTGCATTTTCGCATCGTGCAGCGCGTTCTGGATGCTGCGCGACGCCCCGTCGGCTTCCGGATCGGGCTGGGTGATGTGGTAGGCGTCGCCGCTCATCCCGTAGCCGACCAGTTCGCAGTAGATGTGCGCTTCGCGCCGCAGCGCGTGGTCCAGCTCCTCCAGCAGCACGATCCCGGCCCCCTCCCCCATCACGAACCCGTCCCGCTCCGCGTCAAAGGGCCGGCTGGCCTTCTGCGGGGCGTCGTTGCGCGTGGACATCGCGCGCATCGAGCAGAACCCGGCCATGCTCAGCATCGTGATCGCCGCTTCCGACCCCCCGGCCAGCATGGCCACCGCCTCGCCGCGCTGGATGATCCGGGTGGCGTCCCCGATCGCGTTGCCGCCCGTCGCGCAGGCGGTGACGACCGAGCTGTTGGGTCCGCGGGCGCCGAGCAGGATCGAACAGACGCCGGACGCCATGTTGATGATGATCATCGGGATGAAGAACGGGCTGACGCGCTGCGGGCCTTTCTCGATCAAGGTGCGGTGCTGCGCTTCCCAGGTCGTGGCCCCGCCGATGCCGGAGCCGATCAGGACGCCGACCTGTCCGGCGTTGGCGGGGGTGATCGCAAATCCCGAGTCGTCGAGGGCCATCCGGCAGGCGGCGTAGGCAAACTGCACAAACCGGTCGTTGCGGCGGGCTTCCTTCTTGTCCATGAAGGCGGTGGGATCGAAGTCGTCGACCTCCGCCGCGATCTGGGTCTCCAGCTCGGCCGCGTCGAACCGGGTGACCCGGCGCACCCCGCTGCGGCCCTGCATCAGCCCCTGCCAGAAGGCTTCGGTGCCGCTGCCGATGGGACTGACGACACCCAGGCCGGTGACGACGACGCGCCGGTCGCTCACGCGCATCGCCTGGGGGAACCGGCCGCTCCCCGCTGTGGTCGCTTAGCCGCCAGTGCCATCTCCCGCATGGGCTTCAATGTACTTCACCGCATCGCCCACGGTGACGATCTTCTCCGCGTCCTCATCGGCGATGCTGACCCCGAATTCTTCCTCCAGCGCCATGACCAGCTCCACGACGTCGAGGGAGTCCGCGCCCAAGTCCTCGATGAACGAGGCCTCGGCGGTGACTTCGTCGGGCGCCACGTTCAGCTGTTCGACGACGATGCCCTTCACGCGATCGAATGCCGATGCCATCTTCACTCCCACCCCCGCCGCGAGTTTGCTCGGAAACCCATCGTCCATTCACCGCATCACGAGGCCGCCGTCGACGTTGAGCACCTGCCCCGTGATGTAGGCCGCGTCGTCGGACGCAAGAAACGTGACGACCGCGGCCACTTCCTCAGGTTTCCCTGCCCGTCCTAACGGAACCTGCTGCAGGTATGATTCCACGACCGCGGGCGGTAAACGCTGCGTCATCCCGGCGGCGATGAATCCCGGCGCCACGGCGTTGACGGTGATGCCGCGAGATCCCACTTCGCGCGCGACCGCTTTGGTGAACCCGATGATGCCGGCCTTGGCCGCAACGTAGTTGGCCTGACCGGTCGTGCCGATCTGCGCGACGATCGAGGTCATGTTGATGATCCGTCCCGCCCGCTGCCGCAGCATCTCCCGGAGGGCGGCCTTCGTGCAGTAGAACGTGGCCGTGAGGTTCGCCGCCAGCACGCTGTCCCAGTCCTCGTCCCGCATCCGCAGCACCAGGGTGTCTTTTGTGAGCCCGGCATTGTTGACCAACACGGACAGTGTCCCGAATTGCTCCTTGGCGGTCGCGATCAGCCGTTGTGCGGCCTCCGGCGACGTGAGGTCGGCTTGGATGGTGATCGCCCGGCCGCCGCGCCGCTCGATCTCGCCGGCGACGTGTCCGGCCGCGTCCTTGTTCGCGCCGTAGTGCACCGCGACGGCCGCCCCGGCCTGCGCGAGGGCCAGCGCGACGGCCTGCCCGATCCCGCCGGAGGCGCCGGTGACGACCGCGGCCTTCCCGTCCAGTTTACCCACGCCCACCACCGGGTGTCCTCACGCCAGCGCCCGCAGCGTTCCGTCCAGCGACGCCGGATCCCCGACGTTGAGTGTCCGGACTCCCTCGACGGTTTTGCGGACCATCCCCGACAGTGAGGTCCCGGGGCCAATCTCGACGAAGACCTCGGCCCCGGCCGCGGCCATCGTCCGCACGGATTCATCCCACCGCACGGGGCTGGCCACCTGGGCCACCAGCAGCCGCCGGATGTCGTCGGGGGACGTGACCGCCTGCGCGGTCACGTTGCTGACGAGGGGGAAGGACGGAGCGGTGATCGACACCGCTGCCAGCGCCTCGGCCAGCCGCTCTGCCGCAGGCGCCATGAGGCTGGTATGAAACGGCGCGCTCACGGGCAGCATCACGGCACGCCGCGCGCCGGCCGCTTTGGCCAGCGCAATCCCCTGCCGGACGGCGGCTTCCTCACCAGCGATCACGACCTGGCCCGGACTGTTGAAGTTCGACGGCTCGACCACCCCTGCCGCGGAGGCTTCCGTGCACACGGCGCGCACGGCGTCGGCGTCCAGTCCCAGGATCGCGGCCATCGCCGTGGCCTTCCCCGCGGCCGCGTCCTGCATGAACCGGCCCCGGCTGCGGACCGTACGCACGGCGTCTTCGAAAGCGAGGGCTCCGGCACAGACGAGCGCGGAGTACTCGCCGAGGCTCAACCCCGCGGCAATGGACGGGCGCTGTCCGGCGTCCTGCAGAACGGTGAAGCAGGCCACGCTGGTCGTCAGCAGCGCGGGCTGGGTGATTTCGGTCTGTTTGAGGGTGTCGTCGGGACCTTCCCAGCAGACCCGGGACAAGTCAAACGCCAGCGCCGCATCGGCCCGCTGGTAGATCTCGCGGGCCCGCGGAAAGGTCCGCGCCATTTCCCTGCCCATCCCGACGACCTGCGCGCCCTGCCCCGGGAAGACCCACGCGATCACGAGGGCTTGTCCATCGCCGGCAGCGTCCAGCGGATCGCACAGGACGCCCAGGTCAGGCCGCCTCCGAAGGCTACCATGATGATCAGATCCCCGGCCTTGATGCGCCCGTCCATCACGGCTTCATAGAGGGCGACCGGGACCGACGCGGACGAGGTGTTGCCGTACTTCTGCACGTTGACGAAGAACTTCTCGCGGGGTTGGCCCAGCCGCTCCGCCGCGGCGTCGATGATGCGGATGTTCGCCTGATGGGGAATGAAATAGTCCACGTCTTCCAGGGCCACACCCGCGCGCGATGCCGCCTCCTCGATGGCTTTCGGAATGCAGCGCACGGCGAATTTGTACACTTCCCGGCCGTTCATTTTCAGGAAATGCTGTCCCCGCTCCACCGACTCGAAGCTGGCGGGGATCCGTGAGCCGCCTGCCGGCAGCGCGATGAGGGGACCGCCGGCCCCATCGGCGCCCAGGTAGAACGACAGGAAGCCCTGGCCGGGGTCCGCCGGGGTCATGACGACCGCGCCGGCGGAATCACCGAACAGGACGCAGGTGTTGCGGTCTTTCCAATCCGTGATCTTCGACAGGGTCTCCGCCCCGACGACCAGGACGTGGCGGGCGGCGCCGCTGGCGATGTAGCCGTGGGCCATCGCCGTCGCGTACCCCCAGCTGCTGCACGCCGCCGACAGGTCAAACGCGCCGGCGTTGCGGGCGGCCAGCCGGTCTTGCAGGACGCAGGCCGTCGCCGGAAACAGCATGTCGGGTGTGGCCGTGCCGACGATGATCAGGTCGAGATCGGCCGCGTCCATCCCCGCGCGGGCCAGCGCCTCCTTCGCCGCCTCATAGGCGAGGTCCGAACTGGCCTGCTCGGGGGACGCGACGCGGCGCTCGCGGATACCCGTGCGGGTCATGATCCACTCGTCGGTGGTATCGACCATCCGCTCCAGCTCGGCGTTGGTCAGCACACGTTCGGGGACATACCGGCCGATGCCGGCGATCGTCGAACCCCTCACCCTCGATCCTCCTCCCCAGCGCCGCCTGTGCTGACGCCCAGGACGGCAGCGCTCGCCCGCTCCATCAACGGCATCTGGGCCCGGATTTCCGCGACGTACCCCTGGGTCGCACCGTCTGTGGCCACGCGGATCGCGTTGCGGATCGCCCGGGCATTGCTGCTGCCGTGGGCCACGACGCAGACGCCGTTGATTCCCAGCAGCGGCGCGCCGCCGTACTCCCGGTAATCGACGCGGCGGTAGAGGCGGAGGATCTTCCCGACCAGCGGAGACATGTACAGCCGCAGGAGTTTCCCCTGCCACCCGGCCAGCTCAGCCTTGACGATTGTGCGGATCGCAAACGCGAACCCTTCCCCGAACTTCAGCATGACGTTGCCGACGAACCCGTCACAGACGACGACATCCGCGTCGCCGGAGAAGAAATCGCGGGCCTCGACGTTGCCGGTGAAGTTCAATCCGGACGCCCGCAGCAGCGCGGCGGTGCGGATCGTCAGGTCGTTTCCTTTCCCTTCCTCGCTGCCGTTGCTGAGCACCCCCACCCGCGGGGCCGTGATGCCCAGCACGAGATGCGCGTACACGGCGCCCATCAGCGCGAACTGCTGGAGGTTGGCGGGGCGGCTGTCGACGTTGGCGCCCACGTCGAGCAGGACGGTAGGATGGTTCGCGAGGGTGGGCATCACCGCGGCGACGGCCGGCCGGTCGATGCCGGGGATCGTGCCCAGCCGCAGCAGCGCCGCGCCCATCGCCGCACCGGTGTGCCCGGCGCTGACGACGGCATCGGCGTGGCCGTCGCGCACCTGGTCCATGGCCACCACGATCGACGCGCGGCGCTTCCGGCGCAGGGCCAACGCCGGGGATTCGTGCATCTCGATGACTTCGGGAGCGTCGACGACCTCGACACCACCGGGAACGCCGGGGAAACGTCCCAGTTCCTTCCGCACCTTCCCCTCGGGGCCGACCAACCGGATCCGTACGCCCAGATCGCGCGCGGCCGCCACCGCACCCTCCACGACGGCCTGAGGGGCGTGATCACCGCCCATGGCGTCTACGGCGACACGGATCGTCATACGATGGCGCCGACGCGACCTACCCTTCGACGCTCAGCCGTTCAACTCCGTTTGGACTTGGACTCCGCTTCTTCGATCTCGGTGACCTGGCGCCCGGCGTAGTATCCGCAGGTGGGACAGACCCGGTGCGTGCGCATCGGGGAGTGACACTGCGGACAATCGACCAGCGTCGGCGCCTGCGCCTTCCAATGCGCCCGCCGCGTCAGCCCCGCCTTGCGCGAGCGGCGATGTTTCTGGATGCCCATCATCTACCTCCCGTCACGACTCACGATCGATCTTCAGCTCTGCCAGCGGCGCCCAGCGGGGATCAACCGGCCGGACGTCGTGCCCGCAGTCGACGTCGTTTCGGTTCGCCCCGCACACCGGACAGAGCCCACGGCAGTCCGGCGTGCACACCGGCGCCATCGGCGCGGCGAGGAGCAGGTGCTGCCGGACGACGTCGCTGACGTCGAGGACAAGCTCCGGTCCGACCCGCAGCCCCAACGCTTCGTCGCGGGAGTCGTCGTCGGCAGAACCGATCGGAAAGTCCTCGCTGAGCGCGGCCTGCAGCGGGCGGCTGACCACGGCCAGACAGCGGCCGCAGATCATCGTCCCCGTCGTCCGCACGGTCCCCCGCAGACGGACCACGGTTGGCGTGCGGGCGATTTCCAGCTCCCCGGTCACCGGGGCGTCGAGCACGAGGTCAGTGCTGCCGCTGGCAACCCGTTCGTCGAACGTGGCGCGCACGACCTGGCCGGGCGGCAGCGCGCCCACATCGATTCGCACCACGGCACCACCACAGGCGAAATCCATTCATTATAGGCCTACGCCCCGCCGCGTTGCAACAGATCGCGTCCCTTGCGGATCGCTTCGAGGATGCGGGTCACGTGATCCTCCAACTCATCGAGCACTTGGCGCGCGTACGCGTCCGCGCCGTCGCGCGTGGCGTGGCTGTCGGACCGGGCCTGCGCGAGCAGATCTTCCGCCCGGCGCCGGATCTCCTGGAGCACCTCGCTCTGCTCCACCAATTTCCGCGCCGTGGCCTGCGCTTCTTCCACCAGCTGCCGCGCTTCATCCTGCGCGCCGCGGTGGCGCGTTTGCATCTCCGTCTGCAGCCGGTGCGCATCGTGCAGCTCCATCGGCAGCGCCGAGCGGATCATCTCGACCAGACCGAGGACCGCCGCAGCATCGACCATCTTCTTGTCGGTCAGCGGGACCGCGGCGCTGCGCTGCATCAGGTCCTCAATGCGGTCGAGCAGTTCCATCACCGACTCACGGGACAGCGGGCGCACGCTACCGCCGACCGACCTTTGCCCGCAGGCGCGCCTCGATGCCGGGCGGGACGAGCCCCGCGACCTCGCCGTGCAGTCGGGCGACCTCGCGGATCAGGCTGGAGGAGAGGAAGTAGTACGCCGGCGTGGTCATGAAGAAGATCGTGTCCAACTCAGGCTGCAGCCGCTGGTTCATCGCCGCCTGCTTCAGTTCGTACTCGAAATCGGCGATCGCCCGCAGGCCCTTCACCAACACCCGCGCCCCGTGCTGGGTCGCATAGGCCACCGTCAGCCCATCGTAGCTCTCGACTTTGACGGCCGGCAGGTGCCGGGTCGTCTCGCGCAGCATCTCCAACCGTTCTTCAACCGTGAACAGCGGGGCCTTCTCGGAGTTCTTCGCCACCGCGACGATGACGGTGTCGAAGACCCGCGCCGCGCGGGTGATGACATCGAGATGCCCGAGGTGGATAGGATCGAAACTCCCAGGATAGACGGCGATCGTCATGGCGGTCGACCCTCCTCCCTGCGTTCAAAGAACCACACTGTCGTCTCGCCGTACCGCGCCGCGCGGGTGCAGGTCAGACCCGCGTCGGGGGGCTGGTCGCGCCAGTGGCCTTCCGCCGCCACGATCCCCTGCGGGGCGAGGATGCCGTCGGTCACGATGGCGTGGAGTGTCTTCGGAATCCACGACCCTCCGTACGGCGGGTCGAGCATGATCAGATCGAACTGGCGGGCCGTACGGCCGAGCTCATGGACGGCGGCGACGGCATCGCGCCGCCAGATTTCCATGCGGTCAAGCCATCCGGATTCTTTGCCTCGGGAGCGGATGGCCTCGGCCAGCACGCGGTCGTGCTCGACGAAGATCACGAACAACGCTCCGCGGCGCAGCGCCTCAAGCCCCAGCGCGCCGGTTCCGGCAAAGAGATCGAGGACCCGGGCGCCCTCCAACCGGAGGCGGCCGGCCAGGCTGTTGAACAGGGCGTCGCGCACCAGCCCCGAAGTGGGCCGGACCCCCCTGCCGCGGCGGGGCTTCCCGCTGCGGGGCTCAGCTGACCGCGACCGTCCCACTTCGCGCCGCAAAACGAGCCCCGACGACGTCCCGCAGCAACCGGTGGCCCGGATCCTCCAGCCGGGGATCGCGCTCCACGATCAGCCGGGCCTCGGAGCGGGCGGCCTCCAGCAGCGGCAGGTCGGCGATGAGATCCGCGATCCGCAGTTCTGGAAGCCCATGCTGCCGCGTGCCGAAGATCTCCCCGGGACCGCGCAGCTCGAGATCCTTCTGCGCGATGACGAATCCATCGCGCGTCTGCGCCATCACGTCCATGCGTTCTCTGGCGGCGTCGGTCCGCGGTGACGTCAGCAGGATGCAGTAGGACGTGTCCGCTCCCCGGCCGACGCGGCCTCGTAGTTGGTGCAGCTGCGCCAGCCCGAAGCGGTCGGCATCCTCGATCACCATGATCGTTGCCTGCGGCACGTCGATGCCCACCTCGATGACCGATGTCGCCACCAGCACTTTCACCGCCCCCGCGCGGAACTGCTCCATCACGGCATCTTTGTCATCCGCGGGCATCCGCCCGTGGAGCAGCGCCACCGGCACGTCCCCGAACGGATCCTCCCGCAGCCGCTGCGCCAGGGCGACGGCGGCTTCGGCCTGCAGCTTCTCTGAACCCTCGATCAGTGGGCAGACGACGTAGGCCTGGCGGTGGTCGAGCACCTGCCCCCGGACCCAGGCGTAGACCTCGGGACGTTTCTCCGGCCCGCGCACGTAGGTCTTGATCACGCCGCGCCCGGGAGGCATTTCGTCGAGGATCGAGACATCGAGGTCCCCATACGCCGTCATCGACAGCGTGCGCGGGATCGGTGTGGCGGTCATGATCAGGACGTCGGGATGAAACCCTTTCCGGCGCAGCGCCGCGCGCTGCATCACGCCGAACTTGTGCTGCTCGTCGACGACGACCACGCCCAGTCGCTTGAACGCCACCGCCTGTTCCAGCAGCGCATGCGTGCCGACGACGAGATCGATCTCGCCTGCGGTGACGTCGCGGCGCAGGGCGTCCCGGGTCCGCTTCGTTCCCCCACCGGTGAGGAGCGCGATGCGCACACGCAGCGGAGCCAGCAGCCGGCGCAGCGTGAGGTAGTGCTGCTCGGCCAGGATCTCCGTGGGGGCCATCAGGGCGCCCTGCAGGCCGCTGCCGATGGCCATCCACAGCGCGGCGGCGGCAACCACCGTCTTGCCGGAGCCCACATCACCTTGGAGCAGACGGTTCATCGGCTGGGTGCGCCGGAGATCCCGGACCAGATCGTCGATGACGCGGCGCTGTGCGCCGGTGAGCGCGTACGGCAGCGTGCCGACGAATTGCGGCAGCAGCCCATCGGCATCGCGGTACCGCAGGCCCTTGTCGATCGTGTCTACCGCGTGTTTGCGGACAAGGACGCCCGACTGCAGCACGAACAACTCTTCGAATGCCAAACGCCGGCGCGCGCCCTCCGCGTCGGCGATCGCTCGAGGGAAGTGCAGCGCGCGCAGCGCGTCGGCGACGCCGGGGAAGCCGTAGCGGCGGCGGAGCGTCTCCGGCAGCACCTCGGGCGCTGCCGCAGCATACGTCTCCAGCGCCTGGGCGATGATCGTGCGCAGGGTCCGCGGCGTCAGTCCCTCCGTGGCCGGGTGCACCGGGACGATCCGGGCGGTGTGCAGGGTATCCTCGGCGTCGCCGCTGAGGATCTCGAAATCGTCGGCAACCATCTGCAGGCCGGCGAACCGGTCGACGCGGCCGTAGACGATGAGCCGCATCCCGCGGCGGATCACACGGCGCAGGTACCGCTGCCCGAACCAGGTGACCTGCAGGACACCCGTATCGTCCCGCAGCGCGGCCTGGAACTGGTACGTTCCGTGCCGGCGCTCGCTGATCGCGGCCACGGTCCCCTGGGTGGTCTGGCGGATGCCGGGCACCAGCGATGCAATGGCGGCGATGCGGCTGCGGTCCTCGTACCGTGCGGGCTTGTGGTGGAGGAGATCGTCCACGGTGTCGAGGCCGAGGCGGGAGAGCTGCGTCGCGCGGACGGGGCCGACGCCTTTCACAAACTGCGCGGGGACCTCGTGGGGGAAGGGGTCACGGGCCGTCCGCCGGGGTGACGTGGCAGGGACAGCGCTGCGGCGCGTCGTGGCCATCTGGCGTATTGTTCTACGCTTCCGGCAGGCTTTCCCTTGCCGCCACCATATGGTAGACTGCAACGGTGCCGGAAAATTGGTTGGTGGGGTTTCCGTATGGCTCGGGTCTGTGAAATCTGCGGCAAGCGACCGGCGAGCGGCTACTCGGTGAGCCACTCGAAGGTCAAAACGAAGCGGCGTTTCGTGCCCAATTTGCAGCGTGTCCACGGCATCGTCGCCGGCACGAAGCGCCGGCTGCTGGTCTGCACCAACTGCCTGAAGTCTGGACGTCTGCAGCGCCCCGCCTGATCTACTGCACCTGCATCCGCGCAATGAGGTCTTCCACCTGCGCCGCGTTGAGGGCGTAGCGCCGGGCGCAGAAGTTACAGCGGACTTCGACTTGACCTTGCTCCTGTAAGATTTCCCGAAGTTCCTCGGCCCCCAGCAGTGCCAGCATCCCCCGGACCCGATGGATCGAGCACCGGCACCGGAAGCGGACGACTTTTCGATCCACGATCTCGGTGGGCAGGTCTCCCAGCGCCGCCGCCACCAGATCCTCGGGCGTCCGGCCGTTGCTGATCATCGAGGTGATGGTGGGCAGCGCGCGGGCCCGCTCCTCCAGGTGTTTAACCACCGCGTCGCCCGCGCCGGGCAGGAGCTGGACGATGAGCCCGCCCGACGCGAGCACCCGCTCGTCGGGCGAGACCAGCACGCCGAGCGCCACCACGGACGGGATCTGGTGTGACGTGACGAGGTAGGAGGCGAGATCCTCGCCGATTTCGCCGGAGACCAGCGGCACGCTGCCGTGATAGGGCGCCCGCATCCCCAGGTCCATCGTCACATGGAACGTCCCCCGACCGACCGCTCCGCCGACATCAAGCTTGCCGGCCGCCGTCGGCGGTAGGTGGACTTCCGGATTCGCCACGTAGCCCCGCACCGCGCCTCCGGCGTCGCCCGTCGCCAGCACCCCGCCGAGGGGTCCGTCGCCCAGCACACGCAGCATGATGGTCTGCCCATCCCGGAGCGTCGCGCCGAGCAACCCTGCGGCGGTCAACGCCCGGCCCAAGGCAGCCGTCGCCGTCGGGGCCGTGCGGTGCCGCCGTCTGGCTCGCTCGACGGTTGAGGTCGTCACCGCGGCGAGCGCGCGGACGGTCCCGTCGGCGCCGATGCTTCGGACCAGGTAATCGCTCATCTCACGTGCCAGTCTAGCGCATGAGAATTGCCAGCAACAATCCCGAGCGGACGCGCACCGACGCCGGCGTCGAGATCACCTCGTTGCTGATGCCGCGCGACGACCCGAGCGTCAGCACGCCGTTCTCCAACGGATACCGCAGTCCGACGGTGCTGACGCCTTCGGAGGTTTCCGACAACGACAGGAGCGAAACCGTATTCCCCACCCGCGCCGCCAGCGGGTGGTCTCCTGCGATGAGAAACACCAATGCGCGCCCGTCGTGAATCCGGGCGCGGAGACCCCGCCGGCCGGCCGTCACGAGCAGGAGCAGGTTCGCGAGGCTGTGGTCCCGCCGCCCCCCCATCGCCGCGATGAGATCCACTGCGGTGGCCCCGCGCGCGGCCGCTGCATCGAGGGCGAGCTCGGTGTCGGTCTTGTCCTTGCCTTCCGGATACTGTACGAATTCCGCCCCGTGCCGGCGGGCCCAAGACGCAAGCCGGCGCGGCAGGGAGTCGAAATCGCCGATGACGATCTGGGGTGGCCGGCCGAGCGCGCGGGCGTGGCGCAATCCGCCGTCGGCGCAGATCAGGAGGTCGGCCTTGGCGACGAGATCGCGCAGCGCGGCCGACGGGCGGAACCGGCCGTGGGCGATGATGACAGCCTGCACCGAGGCGCCGGGGCTATCCCGCCGGCTGCGGCTGCAGCTTCGACATGCGCTCCCAGACCAGCAGCGTCAATACGATCGCCACGGCAAAATCCGGTCCAAGAAACGTGATGTTGTAGCCGAGGGAATACAGCCAGATGGGCTGTCCCTTGGGAGCATACTGGGCGAAGAACACGACGCCGGAGATGACGTGCGCGAGGTAGCGGGCCGCGGCGCCGAGGGCAACGCCGAAAGCCGGGTAGCGGGGGAAGAATCCGGCGATGCCCAGCAGGCCAAAGGCCAGCGGATAATCAAGAATCACCTGCACGGGGGTCAGGAAGAACCGGCCCCCGCTGAGGATCCATCCTTCGAAGACTCCGTACACCGCGCCGGTGATCGCCCCGACGACGGGCCCTCGCCGCAGCGAAATCAAGAATAGCGGTACCATAGTGCCCAAGGTAATCGATCCGCCCTGAGGCATCTCCCAGAGCTTGACGAGATGGAGCACCGCCGCCAGGGCGATCGCCACGCCCATCTCCGCGATCAGCCGGGCGTCCAGCTTCTGGCTCGCCGCCGTTCTCTGCATGTGGAATCCCTCCCTCTCGTTTCACCGGCGAAAGAGCCGATGCAGCCAGTGCCGCAGCGTCAACCGTGTATCGAGGCTGTCGATGCGTCGGCGCACGACCACGGCGCTCACCCTGTCATCCCCCTCGACCACGGCGGTCTTCGTCGCAAAGTCGACGCGCGCACGGTCGACGCCGGGCAGCCTCTCCAAGGCCGCCTGCACGCGGGCCGCTCAGCGTTCGCACAGCAACCGGCCGGCGTCAGTCTCGATCACGCGAGTGCCCATGACGATGGACCACGTCCTCTGAGAACACAAACGCCGCACCCCACATCCGGGCTGCGGCGTCGTATCCGTCGAGATTTCCCCACGCCAGCATTACCTGGATCGGGTCAATAAGGGTCTGCACCGGCCAGGTGCACTCTCAGCCCGGTCCCCCGAGCTCCCCACCCACAATCTACACAATCTACACGATCTACACAATCTACTTGACGATTCGCCAAAGCTCGTCGCGCGCCGGCGGGACAAGCGCGCGCGCCCCCGCCGGTCCGACGACGATCCGGGTGCGCTCGGTCATCGCCCCGATCACCGCCGTTGGGATGCCGTTTCCTACCAGCGCTTCCTGCGTGCGCTCGGGTGTGCGGGTTGCGATCAGCATGGCCCCGGATCCCACCAATGCGAGCGGATCCACGTCCAGGACCGAGCAGATCGCCGCCGTTTCGGGGAGGACCGGAATCGCCTGCTCACGGATCTCGATCCCCAGCCCCGCGGCCTCCGCGAGTTCCCATACCCCGGCCAGCACGCCGCCCTCGGTGACGTCGTGCATCGCGGTCGCCCCAGACCCCGCCGCGATCAGTCCGTCCGGCACGACGCTGATGCGATCGATCAGCGCGCGGGCCTGGCCCAGGACGGCATCGTCTACCCGTCCGCGCAGCCGGTCGGCAAGATCGGTTGCCAGGATGGCGGTTCCTTCGATCGCGGCACCTTTGGTCAGCAGCACCGCATCGCCCGGCCTGGCCCCGCGGCTGGTCACGAGCTCCTCTTTCCGCACGCGGCCGATCCCCGCCGATACGATGAGAGGCCGGTCGATGCCCGGCGTCACCTCGGTATGGCCCCCGACGATTTCGATACCCAGCGCGGCCGCCGCCTGACCCGCTTCTCCCATGATCGTGGCCAGCGCTGTCTGCGGCGTGGCCGTGTCCAGCAGCACGGTCAGCAGCACCGCCACGGGTATCGCTCCGGCCGTTGCCAGGTCGTTGCATGTGACGTGCACGGCCAGGCGGCCCAGGTGCCGCTGCGCTCCGGTGATCGGATCGCAGGTCAGCACGACAGCCCACGCGCCAAAATCGAGCACGGCGCTGTCCTGCCCGACGCCGGCATGGACCAGCACATCGGCCCGCCGACCGAGATAGGGAAAGATCAGATCGTTTAGGATTTCCGGTGGGACTTTGCCGGGCTTCACGACTGGCTGCCCGCAGCGAGCCCCCGCATCCGCGACGCTACCGGGAGTGCAACGATCATCCCCACTGCAACCTGCACGAGATTGAACGGCAGCTCGGTCAATGCCGCACCCACGGCCGCCCTGGCGGTCGGGGCGATCCCCAGCGTCTGTGCAAACAGCACTTCGCTGAGGAAGTAGCCGGACACCATCACCGCGCCGCCCACCGCCGTCGCCAGCAGACGAGACGAAGTCGTCTGCCCTGCCAGGCGTCCGACGAGATATCCCTCCAGCCCTTTGACGACAAGCGTGAACGGTGCAAACTGTGATGCCCCCGCGGCAATATCGGCAAGCGCCGACCCGATGCCCCCGGCGGCGGCACCCACAAACCGACCGAAGACGATCGCGGCGACGTAGATCACCACCTCGCCGAGATTGAAATAACCCTTCGTGGCGGGAATGGGAATGACCGTGTAGCGGGTGACGACAAACGTCAGCGCCACGAAGATTGCGCCCGCAGCCAAGTCCCGGGTCCTCATGATATCCCTCCTGAGCACTACCGCCGGTCGCACAAAAAGCAAAAGACGCCCGATCTCGGGCGTCCTCCGGGGCACATGGGCGCCGGGCGCTCGCAGCATTCAGCTCATACGGACTATACCGTCGACCCCGGAATTCCACCGGGCCACGGGCCCTTGCGGGCCCTCACGGGCTGTCACCGCCGATCGGGAATCACCCTCGACGAGGGCTCACCCTGCCCCAGAACACTGCGAGGTTCGGTAGTACTGAAGGTCATCGTAGACCGGCAGGTCATGCGTGTCAATCGCCCTCGCCGGACGGCGCAATCTGCAGCAGGTTCAGCGCCTCGGCCACCGTCTCGACGATCCGGAAGCGATGCGCCGCTCCGGTGAACTCGAGCACCCGACGGACGTGCAGCTGCGGCGCCGCCAGGATGACGCGCCGGCCGGCGGTCCGGCGCTGCGCATCGAACTCCTCGAGTGCGCGCACGCCGATCAGATCCAGATACTCGACGTGGGCCAGGTCAATGACGGCGGCACGGTCGCCGGACAGGCCGGATAGGGCCTGGGCGAACTTCTGGGCGGTGGCAAGATCGATCTCTCCCCGGACGTGGAGAATGACGGCCCCATCGGTGAGTTCCTGATCGGTATGCCACGGCGAGCCAAACGGCGCATCCATCGACGATCGAGCGGAACCTCTGTTCTCGCCACCGCGTAATAATCGTGTAGGCCCCCTGCAGTAAACTCGGCGATTTTTCGCCGCGCAGCAGGTTGGTCCTCTGAACCAAAGAGTATTCACAGGTGAGCACAGCGTGCGGACAGAGCATACCGCCGCGGCGGTGAAGACTGCCGTGGGCAAACGGATCCGGCACCTTCGCAAGGCCCGCGCGCTGACACAGCGAGAGCTGGCCGAACGGGCGGGGCTGCACCCCACCTACCTGGCCGGAATCGAGCGCGGCGAGCGCAATCCGGGGTTGGAAAACATGACCGCGATTGCCGTCGCGTTGGGCGTCACACTCGACGAACTGTTCGTGTTCGACAGCCCGCCCGGCGCTGCGCGGTGACCGGACAGGAAACCCCGGAGACCGGTTGAAAGCTGGAAGGTACTTCAACTTCCAACCAGGTTTTGATGGGTGAGGTCGCCTACTTCCTGATCTCGCTTGACCGCCACACGCCCGTGGCGGTCGCACGCCAGATCCGGGACATTGCCGGGATCGTCGACGCCCATGTGACCATGGGCGACTTCGACATCGTTGCCGTTGCCGAAATCGATGGAACGAAGGGGTTCCCGGGGATCGCGGCGGCCGTGCGGAAGATCGAGGGGGTGGCGAAGGTCGCCACCTGTGTCGTCGTCAAACCCTGACCGGCGGCGCCACGATCGCCATCGTCCGCAGGAGTTGATGCGCGACCTCAAGCGCCCGCAGTCCATCCTCCCCGGACACCAGAGGCCGCTCCCGCCCCTGGACGCAGTCGAGAAAGTGCTGCAGCTCCGAATGGAGCGGTTCCTCGCCGTGCAGGGTGGTGCGTTGGGCCTCGCCGCCGAACGGTTGCACCACCATGTGCTGGCGGAGATAGTCCAGCCGGATCGTGCGGTCGGCGGTGGTGATCTCAATCTCGGCGGCCTTCTCCGCGGAGATGCGGCTGGCCATCAGCCACGCCACGCACCCCGTCGACAGCCGCAGGTGCGCAACCGCCAGGTCCTCGTGGGAGTTGTGCACGCGCAGCCCCATCCCGCTGACCTCCGACACGCGCGCCCCGGTCAGCCCCAGGATGATGTCGATGTCGTGAATCATCAGATCCATGACGACCCCCACATCCATCGCGCGGGTGCGGTCGAACGGCCGGACCCGACGGGATTGAATGAACAGGGGCTCGTCGGCCAGCTCCGACAGCTGGCGCACCGCGGGCTTGAAGCGCTCGACGTGGCCCACCAGCAGGACGCACTCCCGCTGCTCCGCGACGGCCACCAGTTCCGCAGCTTCGCGGGGGGTGGTGGTCATGGGCTTCTCGACGAGCACGTGGACGCCGGCGGCGAGAAAGTCTCGTGCGACCTGGTAGTGCAGCGCCGTCGGGACGACGACGCTGACAGCGTCGACGCGGCCGATCAGGTCCCGGTAGTCGGTCAGCGCCTGGCAGCCGTAGCGGTGGGCAAACGACCGCGCTCCCGCGGCGTCACGTTCGGCCACGGCTACCAGGTCGGCCCCGGGGAGTGCGGCATAGATCCGGGCGTGGTGCCGCCCCCATTGGCCGAGGCCGACAACACCGACTCTGGTTCTGCGCTGTCCGTGCCGCGCGTCGCGGCTATGATCGGGCGGGGGAGAAGTCAGATACCGCCTCCACAATTCGCACCAGGTCGGCGTCCTCCAGTGCGGGATGAACCGGCAGCGACAAGACTTCTTGCGTCAATGCCGCGGCCGTCGGATACTGCCCGCCGAAGCCCAGACGCCGGTAGGCCGGGGAGTCTGGAACCAGCGACGGATAGTAGACCCGGTGCCCGATCCCAGCGGCCGTCAGATGCTCCGCGAGCGCATCGCGTCCTCGGGCCACCCGGACCGTGTACTGGTTGTAAACGTGCAGGTGGCCGGTGGGTTCGGCCGGCGGGGTCAGCCATGCCAGGCGGGCAAACGCCTCCGTCAGGCGTCGCGCGTTGGTCCGGCGCACCCGATTGGCCTCATCCAGACGCTCCAGCTGTCCCAGCCCCAGGGCGGCCGCGATGTCCGTCATCCGATAGTTGTACCCGATCGTCTCGTAGGAGTAGTCGCTGCTGCCGTTCTGTCCGACGTTGACCAGCAGCCGAGCCCGGTGCACCGTGTCCGCGCTGCCGGTGACGACCATGCCCCCCTCGCCGGTCGTCATGTTCTTGGACGGGTAGAAGCTGAAGATGGCGGCGTCGCCGAACGTCCCCACCCGGCGGTCGTGATACTTCGCGCCGTGGGCCTGGGCACAGTCCTCGATCAGCAACATCCCGTGGCGCCGGCGGATCTCCAGCATCGGGGTGAGGTCGCAGGGTAAGCCGTACAGGTGCACGCAGAGGACGGCCCGGGCGCCGTCCGCCGCGGCCCGCTCGACGGCGTCGGGGTCGAGGCTGAACGTGACGGGGTCCACATCGACGAAGACCGGCGTGGCGCCGGCATGTAGGATGGCATTGCTCGTCGCCACAAACGTGAAGGGGGTGGTGACCACCCGGTCGCCCGGACCGATGCCCAGGGCTTCGAGCGCCACCTGCAGCGCAGTCGTCCCCGAGGACGTCGCCACCGCATGCTCGACCCCCAGGTACGCGGCAAACGCAGCCTCAAATGCTCTGACCTGGGTCCCGGCCACGAGCATGCCGGAGTCGAGGACGGCAAGCACCCGGCGCTTTTCGTCCTCCGAGATGACCGGGCGCGCGATCGGGATTTTTCGCGGTGTCGTTCGCACAGCCGTCATGAGTCTCCTAATAGTGTCCTGGCGATCCTAACGCGTTTCTCCGGGCCCCTGTCCGGCCTGCCGTGCCGCGCCGCCTTCCATCTGCGTCTTGAGTGCCGCGAGCATGCTTTCCATGTTCTTGCGGACGAGGACCTTCAGCAGGTTTGACAGGAGCGCTCCCGCCAGCGGCAGCTCGAGCTCGAAGTCGACGGCGACCGTGGTCTGGGTGCCGCCGTCCACGGATGCGAACTCCCACCTCCCGTCGTATTTCGAAAAGTCCCCCTCTCGCAGGTGAAACGTACATCGGTGGAGCGCATCGTCCCAGCGGTCTTCCTCCACCCAGCGGATCTTCCGACCCTGCACAATCCCCACCCACTCCGTAACGGTGTTGCCGTTGTCCCGCTCCAGCACCCGCACCGTTTCCAGATCAGGCATGAAATCCGGAAACGCCTCGACGTCTTTGGCGAAGGCGTATACCCGATCGATCGGAGCGTGGATCAGGGTCGTGGCCTGCACCTGGGCCATCAGCGGGCGACCCCCGAAGCGGCCGGCTCGCCGCCCACCGGTCGCTCCGGGCGCAGACGGGCCCGCAGGAACTCGACGTACGCGAGCACGGCTTCCAACGTTTCGGGAGAAGAGTCGCGGAGCTGTTCCATCTCGCCCAGCAGCTGGGCCCACAGCACGGTGCTGGCGCCCCGCCGGCCGAGTTCGGCTGCCGGTACGCGGGTCCGTCCCTCACCCTGAAAGTACGTGATGTCCTCGGGCGTGATCAGGTCGGCGACGCGCTTGAGGACTGAGGTTCGGACCCCCAGGTGGGGTGCCAGCCGCTCGATGTACTCGACCCGGCGGAGATCCTGCATCCCCCGCTCCCCTCGGGAAAGCACGCTGGGGGCAATCCCCGCCTCCCGGGCCAGTTGACGCAGGCCCTTCCCGCGGCCTTGCTCGTGGTAGTTCTCCCGCAGCAGCCTGACGTAGGCCCCAAATGCCCTCGCCCCCGGCCGGGAGCCGTTCGAATCGCCTGTTGCCATTTTGGAACACCCCTCCCTTACGATTTCATCCTTGGGGCGTTCGACTCCTGCCGAGGACGGGAAGCTCCGCGTTACCGCGTTTCCTAGCCCTTTACGGCTCCCGCGGTGAGACCGGCGATGAAGCGGTCAATGAACAGGTTGTAAACGATGGCGATGGGAATGCTGGTGATCAGGGCCGCGGCCATCATCGCGCCCCAGTTGAAGACGTCCCCGAAGAGCACCACCGGAATCCCAAGACTCACCGTCATCTTCCCCACGGAGCTGATGAAGGTCAGCGCGTACACGAAGTCCTGCATGACCAGGGTGAAGGAAAAGAACGCGGCGGTGAGCACGCCGGACACGGCCAGGGGCAGGACGACCATCCGCATCGCGGCGAGGCGGCTGTAGCCGTCGATCATCGCCTGCTCTTCGATGTCGCGTGGAATGGACCGGAAGAACCCCATCAGCAGCCAGGTGCAGAAGGGAATGGTGAACGTCGGGTACACCAGGATCAGGGCCCACAGAGAGTTCTGCAGCCCGAGCACCGAGATGACGCGGGAAAACGGGATGAACAGCAGCGTCGGCGGGATCAGGTAGGTGAGGAAGATGCCGATGCCCAGCCGCTCCCCCCACCGGCCTGTCAGCCGCGCCAGCGCGTAGCCGGCAGGCACCGCCAGGACCAGCGTGATCGCGACGACGGCCAGGCCGACGAAGGCCGTATTGCGCACCCAGGCCAAGAACGCCGTCTTCTCCAGCAGGTAGGCGAAGTGCTGCAACGTTGGGGCCTCGTTGAAAATCCACGGGATGTGTGACCGTACCGTGGCGGCCACGTAGAGATCGCGGTCTTCTTTGAACGCGGTCACGAACATCCAGTAGAACGGGAAGACGGCCAGCACCGTAAACGCACCCGCCGCGGCGTAGAGGCCGACGCGTTTGGCGGCGCGCACGACCCGGTACCCCCTCATCCTCCGACCTCCGTGCCGCGGGCCAGCCGGAGCATCGCGATCGCGGCGAGCACCAGCGCCGGCAGCAGAAAGAGCGCGATCGCCGCCCCCTCGGCCAGGTCACCGCCGAGGATGCCCCGCTGGAACGCCAGGCTGGCCAGGACGTGCGTGCTGTTGTGGGGACCGCCGCGCGTCAGCAGGTAGACAACGCCCAGATCGGTGGACGTGAAGACGATTCCGAACAGCACGGCCACCGTCACCACGGGCAGCAGCAGGGGCAGGTTGATCTGAAACAGGCGCCGCCAGAACGACGCGCCATCGACGACGGCCGCCTCCCGGATCTCCTGCGGGATGGCCGACAGTCCCGCCAGGACGACGACGGTGGCGAAGGGGAACATCCGCCACACATGGATGATGATGATGGCCGCCATCGCCAGCTCGGTATCGCCCAGCCAGTAGATCCATCCGTGGAACACCCCGGTCGCGCGCAGCGTCCAGTTGAGCACGCTGAAGGTGGAATCGAAGATCCATGCCCACGCCATCGTCGCCAGCGAGACCGGCACCGCCCACGGCAGGAGCAGCAGCATCCGGATGGCGCGCTTCCCGAAGAACGCCGCATCCAGCACGTTGGCCGCGGTCGTGGCCAGGATCATCACCAAGATCTGGGAAACGACCGTGAAGATG